>JBASAN010000145.1:0-4407 GCA_049650625.1 Ornithinimicrobium sp. | reverse complement strand
ACCTCCTTCGCGGCCGCGCGTTCGGGCGACGTGGAGACTTGCGACACTACGTCTGCCCACGCGGTGAACTCCCCCTCGCCGTGGGCCCGGTCGGGGGCGGGGGAGGCGTCTGGGGCAGGCACCAGGTGGGTGTCCGGTGTGTGTCGGAACCTGATCGGCCACCCGGCAGGTCCGAACTCTCGCCTCTCGGGCTCATAGACGACGCCGGTCATGCCCAACGGGCCGACGGTGTGCGCCAGCCGTTCGGCAGCGACTGGGGGTGCGACCTCCGCGAGGATGACGGCGGCCGCGGCGGCCACCCGGTACGTGTGCGCGGTCAGCTGATCGCATGCTTCCTGCCGTGTCCGCGGCGTGCGGGGCCGAAGGCCGCTGCTGCGACGGAGCCGCTGGTTCAGCAGCAATCGCCACAGCCGGATTGCGACAGCGACGGGACCGTCTCCCGGTTCGGTTACAACGGTCGCGCCGGCGAACAGACCCGGGGCATCGTCAAGTTCGACCCAGCCGCTGGTGCCAGTGCCGACCTGGGCGAGCGGGGTGCGGTCCTGACGCCGCCACATGGTCACCCCCGCGGCTGCCGAGTCCGGAAGCACAGCATTGAGTATCCTCGCCACTAACTCAGGGGTGTCGTCGGTGATTTGGTTGTGGTCGCACTCGCTCAGTCGAACCAGCGTGAAGGGAAGGTGCTTGGCGACCGCCAGGACGTCAGCCTCGCTGAGCATCAGCATCTGTGCCGAGAGCAGGACTCGGTTCTCGTCGTTCTCGACCAGCGCGGGCGGAAGGTGCGCCAGACCGTCTGCGTGGGCACGTGCGGCGAAGTAGTCCGCGAACGAGTCGTGGACCGGACCCTTCAGCGTCGTCGACCCGATACCGGTCACAATGGCGTTGATCAAGCCGCTGCGCGCGACCGCTTCACGGATCTGCGCGACCTCAGTTGCGATGCCGTGCTCCTGGAGCAGGGCGGCAGCCTCGCTGAACAGTCGCTCCCACTCCAATGGGTTCGCGTACCGCTTGCCCTGGTCGAGCAGCCTCGCGAACACCACGCCCAGCATCGCCGACGCGATCCGTACGTCACCGGCGTTCGTTCGGGCGGCCATCCGCTCGACACTGCCTCCGTACACCGATGCCCTGTCGGTGAACGGCACCCCGTCCGCCACGAGTTGCAACGCCAACCGCAGCAGCATTGGATTCCCGGCCGCGTCGCCGAGCGCGTGCTCGACCTGGGCCAACGCGGTGGCGCACTCGCGGGCGAACTCGTCCGCCGACATCTCACCCGGCTCACCGAGAGCGCCGTGCTCGCGGGACTGTTCTGGTGTGGCGGCAGCGTCAGGGGCCGGAGTTGTTTCCGTTTTGGCAGTTCGGCAGAGGACCTTAGCGGTCAACTCGGTGCGCTGGTCGCGGCCGAACGTTTGGGGGAACAACCGGCCGGCGGCGACCGAGGTCGGGTACACACTCGCGCACACGGTCTCGTCGCGACCGACGAGCACGACCCGGGCACCGTGGCCGCCGGCCAGGTGGATCCGCAGTTCCTCAGCGAGCACACCACGCAGGTGCGGCGGCACCTCGGAGACGCCGTCGAGAACCAGGGTTGTACTGGGGTCGGCCAACGCATGTCGTCCCACGACTCGGGGCAGGTCACGTCCAACCAAGTCACCGACAGCGTCCGCGACGAGGCGATCGAGCCGGTTGGCGATGTACGCCTCCACGTGACACACGACTATTGATCGGCCGTCGGCTGCGGCGTTGTGGCGCCACAGGCGCGACAACGTTGATTTACCGGATCCGGTCCGGCCTGCAAGCACAAGCGGCGTGGACGTGCCGTTGAGGTCCTCGATGCGCAGGTCCTCGCTCTGCCAACCGGCTCGGAGCGTCGGGGTGACTTCGCCACTGACGTCAAGATCGGCGGCAGCGGCCTGATACTCCCCACCCAGGGCGCTCTCCCAACGGTCGGTGGCGGGCAGGTGACTTGCCCCGCCGAGGACCGCAACGATCTCTTCACGGCTGATGAACCGGTCGTCCGGGTCACTCATCCCTGACCTGGTGGAGATCAGCCGGAGCAGTTCGTTGACCCGGTCGACGGACTCCTTCTCGGCGTCCGGGTGCCGCGACCCGATAAGCAACCGCGCCCGGACCTCGACCTCGGCTGAGAGCAGCAGCGCTTCGACAGAACCGGGTTCTGAGACGATGCGTACACGGGACGCGATCTTGCACATCGGGTCGGCATCGGCGACGCCGAGCAATCCGGCGATCAGTCTGAGGTCGCCGCCGCGAGCAGCATCCAACGCGGCGACGACGACGTGACCGGAGGCGGCTAGCTCGCCGTCGGTCAAGAAGTCGAACGCAACGCTCTTGCTGGCCGTGAGATCAGCCCAACGTCGGAAGATCTTCAGCAGCTCCCCCTTCGCCCACGTGTAGGGCGCGACGCGGGACTTCATCTGAGCTCCGCGCACGACGACGTGCGAACCCGAAGGATTGCGACCGAGCACCTCAAGGTCCAGTACGTCCTCGGTGCCCTCGACCCGGATCCCCACCAGGGCCGGGTCGGCCGCAAGATCGAGGGCGACGAGCAGGGCATGACAGTGCTGGTAGTTGATGCCCCGGACGGTATCGACGCCACTCACATTCAGAATTCTCCCGCACGCCACCGACATAGTTGCACGAGCCCACCTGCGACTGGTGGCTTGTTGGGCGACGTTGATCGCGGGCGGCAGCGTCATTCTGGGCTACTAGAGACTTCCGGCAGGGCCGGCGTCTGGCCAGACTCGGTCCAGGTGCTCGGCGGGATCGCTCTCTATTGGGCTGCCCACCCGGACTCGGGTGTGGCTCACTTTCGGTCTGCTGCCCGCCGAGCACCGCTGACGAGGCGTGGCTCAAGAAGGGACTGCCCTGCTCGTAGTAGCAATGCCCACCTCGCCGTCCACACCGGGAATCAGCGCAGGCGGGAGACGCATATGGCACACGTGATCATCGGGGTCGATCCCCACAAGCTCTCAGCGACCATCGACATCCTCGACGATCGTGAGCAGCTGCTCGGCTCGGGTCGGGTCACCACCGACCAGGCGGGTTATGCCGCGATGGGGACCTATACGAGGAAGTGGCCGGACAGGTTGTGGGCCGTCGAGGGAGCCAACGGCGCCGGACGGCCCCTGGCCCAACGCCTCCTCGAGTCCGGCGAGCACGTCGTGGACGTCCCCGCCAAGCTCGCCGCGCGGGTGCGGCTCTTCGACACCGGGCACAACCGCAAGACCGACGCCCACGACGCCCACGCGGTCGCGGTGGTGGCGGTGCGCACCACGGGCCTGCGGGTGCTCAAGATCGACGGTGAGCTCGAAGCCCTGCGGATGCTCACCGACCGCCGTGAAGCGCTCACCAGGCGTCGGGTTCAGACCGTCGACCGGCTCCAAGCGCTGCTCGCCGAGCTCCTCCCTGGCCAGGCGAAACGTGACATCACCACCGGCCAGGCGAAGACCATGCTCGCCAGCGTCCGCCCCCGCGACATCGCCGGGAAGACCCGCCGACGCATCGCTGCTGAGGAGCTCGCCGAGCTGGTCGCGGTCGAGGCGAAGATCAAGAAGGCCACCGCCGAGCTCAAGACCATCGTGCTCGCCCGCGGGTCCCGGTTGATGGACCTGCCCGGCGTCGGGCCGGTCGTCGCGGCCCGGATCCTGGCCGACGTCGGCGACGTGAGCCGCTTCGCTGACCGCAACCGGTTCGCCTCCTGGACCGGCACCGCACCCCTGGATGCCTCCTCCGGCGAGCAGAACCGGCACCGGCTCTCGCGGGCAGGCAACCGGCGGATGAACCACATGATCCACATCGCCGCGGTCACCCAGCTGCGCCACAGCTCGACCGGGCAGGAGTACTACCGGCGCAAGCGCGCCGAGGGCAAGAAGCCGATGGAGGCGCTGCGCTGCCTCAAACGCAGGATCTCCGACAGCATCTACCGCCAGCTCGTCGCCGACGCACCACGGCCGGCTCCGGAACCGGGTGGTGCGGACCCGGGAGGGCACCGCGGGGCGACTCAAGAATCCAGCGCGGTCGACCTTCCCCCGCACATCGACACTTCGGATCAGCCACTTCCCGGACCCGCAGGATCGACGCTACGCCCGGCCGGCGCTACCCGGAAGAGGCCACTGCTGACCACCGGTTGACAACAGAAGGGAGCCGAAGTGGGCGCCCAGGCTGGGCGCGCCGACATACCTCGGCGGCTGGAGTGGCGTGCGGGCCCTTTGACCGCAACTCCGCGGTCAGTCGCACGCCGTGAGTTGGTCCCACTGTCGGCACCAGGGACGTCCGCCGGCTGCTGAGGCGGGGGGTGGGGCTCGACCAGGCCCAACGAACCGGTGGGCCGGTGGACCGGTGAACCGTCGGCTCATTCCACCGGTGGATCGGCAGATCGTCGCCAACTTC
>JBASAN010000144.1:0-4793 GCA_049650625.1 Ornithinimicrobium sp. | reverse complement strand
GGACTGGCCGAGCAAGGTGGACACGCGGCGCACGTCGGCGCGCAACTCTGGGCTGATCGGGTCCTGGGTCACGGCATGAACCTTACCGAGCAGCGTGTTTCCTCGAGGTTGCCGCACCACCGCCACTGCGGGACGCCGCCTTGTCGTACTTCACGTGGAAGCCGTTGGACAGGTCATCGCCGCGGGCTAGCGACGCGCCAGGAGGTCCCAGATCTGGCGCGCCGCGGGGGCGGCCACCTCGCCACCGATGCCACCCTCGTCGACGACGACCACCACCGCATACTCCGGATCGGTGGTCGGCCCGTAGGAGGCATACCAGGCGGTGGAGCGGGCGCCCAGCTTCTCGGCCGACCCGGTCTTGCCTGCTACCGGATAAGCCTCCAGATCGAACCCGGCGAAGGCCGGCGCCCCCGTGCCGTTGGTGTTCACCCCGGCCAGCCCGTCCCGCACGATCTTCAGCGTCTCCGGCGTCAGGAAGGTCCGCCCACGCGCGACCGGGTCGAACGTCTCCACCACAGTGCCGTCAGCCCGTTGGGTGCCGGCGGCAACCTGAGGGGTCCAGAGGGTGCCTCCGTTCGCGATGGCGGCGTAAGCGGTCGCCAGCTGGACGGGAGTGACCGCCATGTCCCCCTGGCCGATCGCGAAGTTCACCGCGTCTCCAGCTCGATACTGGCCGCCTTCGAGGCAGCTCTCCTGGGCGGACTGTTCCAAGAACTCGCGACGCTCGTCGTCCGTGACCTCGGGATACCCGTCCTCGGCCCGGGCGCAGATCTCGTCCTTCGTGGCCAGCCAGTTCTCCCGCTTGGTCTCCCGACCGGGCACCGAGCCCGGGGCTTCACCGGGCAGGTCGATCCCGGTCGGTGCGCCGAAGCCGAAGTCCTGCGCCAACAGCACGTAGGGATCGCGCAGGTCCGCCTCGGCGTTCAGACCGCCCAGGTCCAGCCAGTTGTCGTAGGCCCAGCGGTAGAACACCGTGTCGCAGGAGATCTCCACGATCCGTTGCAGGTCGATGGCACCGTAGGGCTTGGACTCGAAGTTGGTGAATCGCTGACCGGCGATGTCCACCGAACCGGGGCACTCGTACTCCGCGCCTGGATCGATTCCGGTCTGCAGCGCGGCAGGCAGGGAGAAGGCCTTGAACGTCGAGGCGGGTGGATAGGTGTCCGCGACCGCCCGGTCGACCAGCGGCTCTCCCCCCTCAGGATCGATCAGCGCATCGTAGTCCTGCTGTGAGATGCCCCCGGTCCAGACGTTCGGGTCGTAGGTCGGCCAGCTCGCCAGCGCGACCACCCCACCCGTCGTGACGTCGAGCACCACTGCGGCAGCGGCATCGGCCGGCAGCCCGTCGCGACGAGCCTGTCGCACCGTCTGCCGCAGCACCTCCTCGGTGCGCCCCTGCACCTGGGCGTCGAGGTGGGTACGCACGTCGAGCCCCGGCACCGGATCCTGGTGGCTCACCCGGCCCGTGACCACGCCCCGGGGGTCGACCGAGGAGACCGTGCGTTCCGGTATGCCGCGCAGCTGCTGGTCATAGACCGCCTCTAGTCCGGCGCGGCCGACGACGTCGACGGGAGCGAAGTCGGCATCGTCGACCTCCTCGGCGCTGGGGCGGCCGAGATATCCGAGCACGTGGGCGGCGTTGACGTCCGCCGCGGGATAGTCCCGGACCGGCTGGGCCTCGACGGCTACTCCGGGGAAGTCCTCGGGGCGTTCGATCAGGCTCAACGCCTCGACCGGGTCGACGTCACTGGCAATCGGGATCGGTTGGTAGGGCGACCCACTGAAACACAGCGGGGCGGGGGGTGCGCTCTCACTGCCGCATACCCGAGTCCTTCCCCACAGCGATGCCGCGGGAAGGTCCAGCGCTCGCGCCACCTGCTCCACCAAGGCCAGGCCCTCGTCGTCGCTGTCGGCCAGGACGGCAGGGTCCAGCGTGACCACGGTGCTGGGCGCGTTCGCCGCCAACGGCTCACCGTCGGCTGCGAGGATCCGACCGCGTAGCGCCGGGCCGAGCACCTCCCGCGTGTTGGCTTCCGCCGACGCCTGCTCGAACTCGTCGCCGTTCACGACCTGCCACTGGACGAGCCGGCCGAAGAGTATGCCGCCCAGCGCGAGCACGAGCACCAGGAGCGCCCAGATGGGGCCGATGCTCCGGTTGCGTGGACCTGGGTAGAAACTTCGCTGGCCTATCCCCACCGGCGCACCCCCAGCCATCGGTCGATCCACACCAGCGGACCGATGAACAGCACGGCGGCGACCATGGTCCACAACCACGTCCAGGCCAGGTCAACCCCCGCGGCGTCGCCGAAACCTGCGGCCGCAGCCACCCCTCGCACCGACAGCAGCGTCAGTGCGGCTGCTGCGACGGCCACCCACGGCAGCACCGGTAGCGTCAACGGCGACGTGGCCACGACGTGACGGCTCGCCCCGAGCAACGACCCCACCGCGAGATAGACCAGCGCGCTCGCGCCTAGCGGCTCCGCTCCCGGGGGGACCAGGTCGATCATCCATCCACCCGCCAGGCCCATCGCTGCCCCGGCCCAAGGGCCACGCATCAGCGCGGTCCCGGCGATGACCACCAGCACCAGGTCGGGCGTGCCGGGCACTGCCAACGGAAACATCGACATCGCCACGGCTGCCACGAGGAGCAGAACGAACCGCACCCCCAGTCCGGGGAGCCGGCTCACCGCGACTCCGCCGTGGCCAGGACGATCACCGCGTCCAGGGTGGCCACGTCCACCGCAGGCTGCATCACCGCCGTGGCTCCCAGCTGACCGGCGTCCGGGTCTACGGCGACGACGGTGCCCACCAGGACGTCGGGGACGAACGGGGTGTCGTCCGGACTGCCCAGCGTGCGCACCTCGTCGCCGACGTTGATCGGGGTGTCACCGATACCGGTGAGCGTGAGCGCCCCGTCGTCGCGAGCCGGGAGCCCAGGCGGCGCACTCGCGGACACGGAGCCCAGGACCCCCTCGGGCCCGAAGCGGACCCCGACGACCACCCGCGGGTCTCCAAGCAGGAGCACCTGCGAGCTGGTCGGCGTGGTGCTCAGCACCCTGCCCACCAGCCCGTCCGCATTCAGCACGGTGCGGTCCTCCTGCACTCCGTCGCGCTCACCGGCGTCCAGGGTAAGGATGCGGGACCCGACGGGTGAGGTGCTCGGCGACGAAGCGACCACCCGAGAGCGGACGAGGACCTCGCCTCGGACCCCCGAGGGGACCTCGATCCGGCTCGCTCGTTGCTCGGCTTCAAGCTCGGCCCGCAGTTGCTCGACCTCCACCTCCAGACGGTCCTGCTCAGCCCGGGCATCGTCCAGTTCGTCCTGGTCCCACCCCCGCAAGGCCTGCTGCACGGGGGTGAAGGCGGCTGCGCCGGCGCTGCGCAGTGGTGCCGTCCAGGCGGGACGCGCCACATCCACCAGCAGAAGGAGCACGGTCACCGCGATCAGCGCAGCGACGATCCGCTTGCCCACGTCACTCATCGGGTCGACACCACCGCATCACCACGTGGGGGCGGTGACCAGCACTCGGCGCAGCGCGGTGAAGTCGTCAACACAAGCCCCGGCACCGCGGATCACGGAGCGACGGGGCTCCGCGGCGACCCGCACGTCCAGCCCGAGCTCACGCTGGAGGCGGGTGTCGAGGCCGAGGAGCAACGCCCCGCCGCCGGTCAGCACCGCTCCGCCATCGAGCAGGTCGCCGGACAGCTCCGGCGGGCAGAGGTCGAGCACAGCCAGGACCGCGTCGACCAGCGAGCGCACCACGGGTTCGATCATCTCGCTGACCTCTGCGGAGGACAGAGCTACGGTGCGCGGCAGGCCCGTGCTGAGGTCTCGTCCCCGGACCCGAGTCGACAAGGGCACGTCCAGCGGTGTCGCGGCCCCGACGGCGTGCTTGATGGTCTCGGCGCTGCGCTCGCCGAGCAACAGGTCGTGAGCGCTGCGCACTCCGGCGACGATGGCTTCGTCGATCTCCGTGCCCCCCACCCGCACGCTACGAGCGTTCACCACACCACCCAGGCTGATGATGGCGATGTCGGTCGTGCCACCCCCGATGTCGATCACCATCGACGCGGTCGACTCGTGCACCGGCAGGTCGGCGCCGATGGCCGCCGCCATCGCCTCTTCGAGCACGAAGACCTGCCGCGCCCCACAGTGGATGGCGGCATCCTCCAGGGTCTTGCGCTCAACTGCGGTGACGCCGCTGGGCACGCACACGACCATCCGGGGACGGAGCAGGCGTGAGGGACTGACGCGGTCGACGAACCCTCGCAGCATCGCCTCGGTGATCTCGGAGTCGGTGATGACGCCGTGGCGCAGCGGCTGACGCGTGCGCACGGTAGCTGGGGTGCGCCCGACCATGTCGTAGGCCGGCTGTCCGGCCGCCACCAGCCGTCCCGTCTGCGCGTCCACCGCGACGACGGTCGGCTCGTCGAGCACGACCCCGCGTCCCCGTTGGTGCACCAGGGTGGTCGCGGTGCCCAGGTCGATAGCGAGATCGCGACCGAACAGCGACATCCCCGGACCTTTCCTCACCCGCCGATCCTATGCATCGGCATACCCACCCCCTGACCGTTGTGCGCGCCGTTCGCGCCAGGGCGGCGTTCAGGTGCGCGCACATCGGTCAGGAGGGGCGGTGCAGGAAGGACGCTGATCGGTCAGGAGACTCGGCGTATCTCACCCGCGACCGGCACCGTGGCCCGGTTCAACGACGTCGCAGCACAGGTGAGCTGGTGTGGCGCCGCAACGTGTTCGGTCACCGACACCTCGAACTCGTCGTCGAGAGCACTCAGGT
>JBASAN010000143.1:0-3161 GCA_049650625.1 Ornithinimicrobium sp. | reverse complement strand
ACCAGAGACCGTGGGCCTGAAGACGCTTCGGAACGGCGCTCGCGGTGGGTTCCTGGGTCCGCTCGGCAACGGGCGGCACCGCCGAAAGTGCTCGGGCGATGATCCCGAAGACCTGTTCGGTCTCGATCAGGAAGGCGGCGTGGCCATAGGGGGAGTCGATGGTCACCAGCTCGCGGCAGGCGGGCGCCTGAGCGATGACTGCTCCGTCGGCCGGGGTGAACAGCCGGTCGGAGGTTACGACGGCCACCGTCAGCTCCGCGGTGATCCGGCGCAGGGCAGATTCCACCCCACCGCGACCGCGCCCGAGGTCGTGACTGTTCATCGCCTCGGTGAGCAGGAGGTAGGAGTTGGCATCGAAGCGGCGGACGAGCTTGCGCCCGTGATGTTGGAGGTAGGACTGGACGGCATACCGACCACCCACGGACGGCTCCTCGCCCAGCTGAGGCGCGGCTCCGAATCGGTCGTCGAAGTCGGCCGCCGAGCGATACGTCGCATGAGCGATCTGACGGGCCACCTCCAGGCCGGTGCGAGGACCAGGGCCGGGGTAGTAGTCGCCCCCGGCGAAACCGGCGTCGCCACGGATCGCGTGGAGCTGTGGCGTGGCCCAGCCGATCTGGTCGGCGGTAGCGATGGCGCTGGTAGCGAGGGCGATACATCGGCGGACCCGGCCCGGGTAGGTCGTCGCCCACTCCAGGGCGCGCATCCCGCCCATGGAGCCACCGATGATCGCGGCGAAGGCGCTGACCCCCAGCGCGTCCGCCAGCGCGACCTCGGCAGCGACCTGGTCGCGGATGGTCAGCCGGGGGAAGCTCGATCCGTAGGGCCGTCCGTCCGGCGCCGGACTGCTCGGCCCGGTGGTCCCCCTGAACCCACCGAGCACGTTCGGAGCCACGATGAAGTACTCCTGCGGATCGAGCACCTGCCCGGGTCCGATCAGTCCGGGCCACCAGCCCGGGGTGGGTTGACCCGGCCCGGCCTCGCCCACCAGGTAGCCGTCGCCGGTCAGCGCGTGCAACACCAGGACGGCGTTGTCGCCCGCCTCGTTCAGCCGGCCCCAGGTGTGCGTGGACATCCGCACGTCGCTCAGCTGCTCACCGGCTTCGGTGATGAGCTGCCCGATCTGCACCGAGCGCACCCGGGCGGGCGGCGCGGCGCTGTGCACGGGCACTCCTGGGACCGGCTGAGACATCACGAGCCTTTGGCGGCGATGAACCCGGAGTCGAGGTCGGCCAGGATGTCGTCGATGTGCTCTAGGCCGACGGCCAGGCGCACCAACCCGGGAGTTACCCCCGCAGCCAGCTGCGCTTCGGCAGTCAGCTGGGAGTGGGTCGTCGAGGCCGGGTGGATCACCAGCGAGCGCACGTCGCCGATGTTGGCGACCAGGGAGTGCAGCTCCAAGGCTGAGACGAAGGCCCGCCCCGCCTCGGCGCCACCGGCGATCTCGAAGGCGAGCACAGCCCCCGCGCCGTTGGGGAGGTACTGCTGGGCCCTCTCGTGGGAAGGGTGGCCGGGCAGGCCGGCATACGAGACCGACTCGACCTGCTCGTGCTCGAGCAGCCACTGCGCCACCGCGTTGGCGTTCTCCACGTGGCGCTCGACCCGCAGCGACAGGGTTTCGATCCCCTGCCCGATGAGGAAGGCGTTGAAGGGCGATGCGGCGGGGCCGAGGTCGCGCAGCAGCTGCACGCGAGCCTTCAGAATGTAGGCCAGGTTCGCGCCCAGGGCGCAGCCGACGCCGAGGTCACGGGCGTAGACCAACCCGTTGTAGCTCTCGTCCGGAGTGTTGAAGTTCGCGAAGCGCTCGGGGCTCTGGGCGAAGTCGAAGTTGCCGCTGTCGACGATGACGCCGGCGATGGAGGTGCCGTGTCCACCCAGATACTTCGTCGCGGAGTGGACGACGATGTCGGCACCGTGCTCGATCGGGCGGCACAGGTAGGGGGTCGCGACGGTGTTGTCGATGATCAGCGGTACGCCTACCTCGTGCGCAACCTGTGCGATCGGCGCGATGTCGAAGACGTCGGAGCTCGGGTTGGAGATGGTTTCACCGAAGAATGCCTTGGTGTGCTCGGTGCTGGCGGCTCGCCACTGCTCCGGGTCGGTCGGGTCCTCGACGAAGGTGACCTGCACGCCCCATTTGGGCAAGGTGTGCGCGAACAGGTTCTGCGTGCCGCCGTACAGGCTGGGGGAGACGACGATGTGGTCGCCGGCCTCGGCCACGTTCAGGATGGCCAGGGTCACCGCGGACTGGCCCGAGGCGACAAGCAGACCGCCGACGCCGCCTTCGAGATCGGCGACCCTGTTCTCGATCACCTCGTTGGTGGGGTTGGTGATCCGGGTGTAGATCGGACCGAGCTCGCTCAGAGCGAACCGGTTGGCCGCCTGGTCGGCGTCGTCGAAGACGAACGAGGTCGTCTGGTAGATCGGAAGGGCGCGGGCACCGGTCGCGGCGTCGGGGGTCTGCCCGGCGTGGATTTGGCGGGTGGCGAAGGACCAAGACATGGGGGACTCCAATATGAGAGGAAGCGAAAAGGAGGCGGCCGTTGCGGCCGTGCTGAAAAGGACGAGCGGAGGAACTGCGAGGGGCCGGCGATCAGACGCCAGGCCGGAGCGCCGAGCAGCACCGCAGAGCGGGCATGATCAGCTGGCGCGCATTCGGCGGTTCACAGGGGTCTCCTCGGGTAGGTCAGCGTTCGCTGCGCTCTTTCTAGCATCGCTGCCCAGTCGAAGTCAATTCGTTGGAAGCGCCTTGCGGGTCACCTTTGCTGAAGAAACTACGGTTGATTAGTCATCGTGCGAAGAATCCGTCGACTACCAGGAGATCGCCGGTCCACCGTCCAGGGTGTCGAGGTCGTAGCGGTTGAGCCCTTCGGGGTGCACCGTCCACACCTCTTCTTCGATGACGATCGTCCGCTCGGCTGGAGCACCCCAGGCCGGACCCGAGTCCGACGTGGGTAGGAGCACCCCCTGGGTCAGGCGTTGGCCATCGAACCCCCCCGTGACGACCCCGGAGAAGTCCTCAGGCGTCCCGTTGAAGATCTCCGCCGGCACGAAGAACTGCCCGGTCTCAGGCCATAGGGTGAAGGCGCGATGGTCCCACTCGACGGGCGAGTAGCCACCGGGCCAGGTGAGCTGGTCGGTGCGTTGCGGGTCGGCGACGTCAC
>JBASAN010000142.1:0-2002 GCA_049650625.1 Ornithinimicrobium sp. | reverse complement strand
GCCGAACCGTCACCGGTCAACGATCCCTCTTTGAGACGGGAGTGTTGACGTGGCGCGGGGCCGCACCTGACCGCTGGGCCTACCGCGACGGCTGCGATCATCACGTAGTGACTCTCGAACATGCGCTTCTGCCGGTCAGACCGGGCCACGAGGAGGACTTCGAGGCCGCCTTCAGGCGAGCCAAGGAGATCATCGCGCGCATGCCCGGCTTCAGGAGCCTGACATTGTCGCGGTGCCTGGAGCAGGCAAGCACCTACTTGCTGCTCGTGGAATGGGACAGCCTGGAGGACCACACCGTGGGCTTTCGCAGTTCGCAGGACTACCAGGAATGGCGCCAGTTACTGCACCACTTCTATGAGCCCTTTCCCGTCGTAGAGCACTACGAGCAGGTCCTGACCGCTTGACGATCCCGCACCGGGACGCGCGCCAGTGCGGGCTCCTGACCGGAGCGCGTCCCGCGCGACCACCCCACTCCGGCTCGTGTCCGCGAGCCGCGCCCCGCGCCCAGTCGGAGCTACCGGGTCGAGCCGTCGCCGGCCGCAGTTTGGCTCGGTGAACGCGCTTTGGCGAGCATCTAGCGGCTGAGGGTCCGCTCTGGGCGGCTTGAACTGCCTACGCGCTACCCCAATTGGTTTATGATGCTACTCATGGTGCTTAGCGTTGCGATCGAGGGAGGTGGCCGGTGAAGAGCAAAGTCGTGAAAACGCTAATCGCCGTAACACTTCTCGCAACGGCGGCATACCAGTTCATGCTCTCAAACTATCCTGGCGGGCTGCTTTTCCTATTTTTAGCCGCTTCGCCGACTGCCGACAGATTCTTCATTAAGAAAAGTCAGTCCGTAACTCTTGCGCAATCCCTCCGGTATTTCTATGGCATGGCTATAGTGGCGTTGGTCGTGGCGTTAACGATGTCCGTGACTGTGTTCGCTTCAGACGGCGTTGAGAGGCTACTAGCAGGGGCGATTGGTCTCTGTTGCTGGATCATAGTGTGCATGGGTATTTACGTGGCTGTGAAGGCGAAAAAGAATCCGGAATTGCTCGAAAAGTAGGTGGCGCAGTCAGCCCTTGCATGGGGCGTTATGTCGGGTCGACACCAAGCCAAGTCCGTCTCAGCCAACTACGTCAAGCAGGCAGTTCCGTAGCGAGATCTGCAGTGGTTCGCGTCTACGAGCCCATCCCGCACCGGCGCGCGTCCCGCGCGACCATCCCGCTAAGGCGCGCTCCGCGAGCCCATCGTTGACCGGTGACGGTTCCTCAAGTGGGGACGGTCAGCATGCGACCGGATTGCGGCGGCGCTCCCGAATGCTGCGCCAGTCACCTCCGCCGTCAAGGACGATCGCGCCGATACCCGGAGAGAACTTCGGCTGCGAGCCACGCGCTACCGGTAAGACAGAAGCCGACGGTGATTCCTGTCACGAGCACGAACGCAATGGCTCCGCCCAACACGCTGGCCACGGGCACGCCGACAGCCACAAGCAGATTGAGAGCGATGCATAAGCCGAACAACGGCGCGAATACGTTGCGGAATGCTGAACGCGCTCGTTGACCCCACGACGGGAGCGGGTCACGCGACGGCATGCCCACATGGTGGCAGGGCCAGAGATGACTCGTGTCGCTTTCCTCGACGCCGCAAGCCGATGGGCTCGCGGAGCGTCGCCGGTGCGGGATGGGCTCGCGGAGCGTCGCCGGTGCGGGATGGGCTCGCGGAACGTCGCCGGTGCGGGATCGGTCACTGGCAGGCTGTTTGGGGACTCCGTATCGGAGCGCGGCGCCCACGAGGTTGCCGGGCCGTCTCAGCCGGGCAGGTCCAGCGACCGGCCGAGGAACTCGAACATGGCCAGGGTGTGGTCGTTCCAGTAGGAGCGGGTGTGTCCGCCCGGCCCGGCCACGTCGGGGTCCGGGGCCCTCGGCGCCAGGGCAGCGAGCGCATCGGCACCGTCGCGGAACGGGTCGTCCTGACCGCACCACAGGCCCCAGCGCCGCCGTGCCAAAGCGCTCAGCGG
>JBASAN010000141.1:0-2248 GCA_049650625.1 Ornithinimicrobium sp. | reverse complement strand
TCTCCAACCGGGGCAGTCGGGAGGCAGGCATAGAGGGAAGTTGAGCACGGTGAACACGCCATCCTCAGACCCCACGCCCCACAACGGCCGGTTGTGAACCACGGCCGCGCAGAGCGGAGCCCATGGTCGCGCGGGACGCGCGCCAGTACGGGATCGTTGACCGGTGACGGTTCCCGCACTGGGACGCGTCGCGCGCGGTTGGACCGGTGACGGTTCGGAGACATCAACCCGTGCACCTCGGATAGCGTCGGGCCCATCGCGCACGACCATCAGCAAGAGCTAGTCCGAGGTGAGGCGGCCGGATTGAGACCACTTCGCTGCCACCGGACCTCACGGGGTTCGGCCCCTGCGCGGGTCTCGGCGGCGATCACTGTCGCCCTGCTGGTCTGCGGGTGTGGCAGCAACGACAACATCCGAGCCGAGGAGCTCTCCCCTGACGCCGTCGCTGACATGGTCGACTCCCACGCAGAGATTCAGGGCCAGGCCCAGGAGCTGATGGACCAGATCCGGGGCACGGGCACCGAGCGTGCGGCTGCGCAGTTCTTGGTTGACGCGGCGTTGAACCTGCCCACTGCGCGGTGCATGACCGAGAAGGGATTCCAGTGGGATCCCCCCGAGTTACGCGCACGACCCGCGGTGATCATCGAACCCTTCGGCGGGTCGGTGTGGCTGCGTGAGCCGATGCGCCGCATCTCCTCAGAGCAGCTCCAGGTGACTGCTGCCTCCGCTCGTGCCGAGGAGGGCGCAGGCTTTACCTCGACTCCGGCTAGTGAACGTGCGTTGACTGAATGCTTGAACGACACCGCGACCCAGGCTCCATCTGACGACGTGCTGGACGCCGAGTACGGTTACGACCCCGACGCGGCCGAGCTCGACTCCGAGTTCACGGAGTTGATCGCCAGGGTCGACGGTTCTCTCGCAGCGCCAGGTGAGTACGAGTCGTGCATGAACGCTCTCGGAACCCCGCAGGCGAGCGAGCAGCGTGGTTACGCCGCCGTGAGGGCCTATCTCGAGGGCGATGAGGCCCCGGATCTCTCCCAGGTCCCGCGCGTTGACTCCGAGGTGCCACCCAGCCCGGCGTGGGTCGAGTTCCAGCGCGAGGAACACCGGGTCCTGCTGGATGACGCCGCCTGTCGGGCAGGTCAGTACGACGAGGCGATGACCGAGATGGCCGGGGAGTTGGAGCGGTTCGCTCGCAGCAACGCCGCCCAGCTCCAAGCCCGGGATTCATATTGGCAAGGACTGCAAGACCGCGCACGCGGATACGGCTTCGATGAGGACGAACCGACATCGCCGGTGCGGTGAGCGCACCACGATGAGCGCCTGGGTCCCTTCGCTGCGACGATGTGCGGGCCATCGGGGGTTCCGCCGCGAGGTCGGGACCGCGGCACCGACGTGTCATGCTGACCAACGCCGCTTGAGGAGCGATGCGAGAACAGCAGGTGTACCGCGCGTCGCGGTCCCACGTTTTTCAGGAGCCACCTGATGGAGGGCGGGTCATACTCTGCTCATGGCCGCAGGCAAGGTAGCTCTCGGACTCGGGTCAGGCACACTGCTCGCGGCGGTGGGTGCAGCGGTCTGGTTCGACTCAACGCACCTCAGCATGAGCGAGTGCCGGGCGATAGAAGCCAAGCAGTACCCCCAGCTGGAGCAGACCGCAGCCGAGGTTGCGGGCCCGATGGGTGACCTCGTGTCCCGCGTGGGCTCCTGCGACGACACTGGCGAACCAGGCGCCACTGTCCGAGTTTCGGTCTACGAGTGGACCGCCCGGCAGGAGGCTCGCGCATTCTTGCGGCAGCACGACCTTGCGCTTGTAGAGGACCGCGCGGTGATGGCCGGCGGGACCCGGGTCGGCTATGTATCGGTCGTCGACTATCTCGAAAATGATGGTGAGCAGTTCGTCGAGCTCTCGTTCTCGGTGCCTGAGTAGTTGCGCCAGTGCGAGGGTCCGTCCCGCGCGACCCGCCGCATGCGGTTCCGCAATCGGCGACGTCGGGTCGGCTCCACTTCCGTGTTGAAGCCCCCGGCCCGCGGGTGGGCCAGTGGGATCCTGAAAGAGCTCTCGTACACGCGCACGCGCCCTGGGCGCTGTTGGCTCAGAGGATCATCAATGCCAGGATTGCGAGCACGCTGATGACGCTGATAACACCTCCGGCGACCCCACCGATGACCATCCATCGTTGAGCGCGTTGCTCTCCGCCGGGAGGCAGCACTTCGCCACAGAACTCGCCGGCGACCAAACGCTGCT
>JBASAN010000140.1:0-6742 GCA_049650625.1 Ornithinimicrobium sp. | reverse complement strand
GTAGTCCACCGCGCTCATCCCGGCGCATCCGTAGCCTTCGAGATGCATGCCGAGGAGACCGAGCGCGCCCATCTCCTGGGCCAGCTCTCGGATCTGGGGCATCTGCCCGGACTCGAACCAGTCCGCCACGAACGGATCGACGTGCTCGTCGCACAGGTGGCGCACGGCACCCCGAATCGCCTTCTCCTCGTCGCTGAGGACGTCGTCGATGCCCGCCAGATCCATCGGATCGACTCGACTGCTCGCGCTGCGTTTGGCGCTGCGGGTTTCGGTGCTCATGTGGGCCTCTCTGAGACGGGACTGCGAAGAGCGTGGCGGGGGAGATCAGGTGACTGAGGATGCGCTAGCCACGCCCGGACCTCAGGGTCATCTTCCCCCAGGCGGGGTGGGCGAGTGGGCGGCACGGTCAGATTGGAGTCGTACTGCACGGGATGACGCACCTGCGGACAGGGGAGCTCGCCCGTGCCGACGTCGGTCCAGGGATGCAGGCCCAAGCGCTCCGCCAGCGCGAAACCATCGGCGAGGTCACCGACTCGCCCGGCCGGAACCTGGGCCCGAGTGAGTTGCTGCTGCCACGACTCGGCATCGTCGGCCGCCAGAAGTCTCTCCAAGTGGGCGATGAGCGTGGAGCGATGGGCCACCCGGGCCGCATTGGTGGCGAACCGCTCGTCGGTGGACATCCCGGGGTCACCGAGGACCCGGACCAGGCGCGCGAACTGACCGTCGTTGCCGCAGGCGACGGCGAGCAGACCATCACGGCAGCGCAGCGTCTCGTAGGGGGTGATCGAGGGATGGCTGTTGCCCATCCGGGTCGGTGCGGTGCCGGTCTGCAGGGTGCTCTGTCCCTGGTTGACCATCGCGGACAACAGACTCGACAGCAGGTCGACCTCGACGTGACAGCCTCGGCCTGAGCGCGCGCGGGCGGCCAGCGCTGCCAGCACGCCGATCGTCGCGTCCTTGCCGGTCAGCACATCGACCACAGCCACGCCGGTCTTGGTCGGCGGGCCATCCGCCTCGCCGGTCACGCTCATCAGCCCACCCACGGCCTGGACGAGGAAGTCGTATCCCATCAGATCGGCCCCGCCCGCACGTCCGAAACCGGTGATGGAGACGTAGACCGCGCCGGGATTGTGTGCCCGCACCTGCTCGTAGCCCAACCCGAACTGGTCCAGGGCTCCAGGGCGGAAGTTCTCGACCACGACGTCGGCGCGGCTGGCCAGCTCCACGGCGGCCGCACAGTCGACCGGATCGGTCAGGTCCAAGGTCAGGCTGCGCTTGCTGCGGTTGATGCTCTCGAAGTAGGTGGACGATCGACGGCCGGACGGGTCGACGGGGGCCCACGGTGGCCCCCAGCCGCGGGTGTCGTCCCCGAGGCCGGGACGCTCCACCTTGATCACGGTCGCCCCGAGATCAGCCAGGTTCATCGTGCACAGCGGCCCCGCCAACACCCTGCTGAAGTCGGCGACCAGCACCCCCTCCAGGGCGGACGTCATCTCGGGTCCGCACCTTCCACGTAGGGCAGCACAGTCTGCCCATCGCCCATCGAGCCGTCGACGATGACGCCCAACGAGCCGTCCTGCTGCATGATCACGGCGCGCAGACCGTCCATCGACCCGTGTCCCGATTCGCGCGCAGCGGTGTGCACGTCGGTCTCGGTGAGCTGATGCTTGCGCAGGTTCGGCATGATGAGTTCGTTGTTGTACCAGAGCAGCACGGGTGGCGGGTCGACGGCCCGTCGGAACCAACCCCACTGTGCCCGTCCGGTCGCGAGCAGCCACTGCAGAGCGATGAGGAGAGCGAGAGCCACCACCGCCTGCGCCAGGGGCACGTCCACGGCGGTCACCGTGCGTCCGAACGCCGAGCCCAAGGTGACGGCGACCACGAAGTCCAGCGGCGTCATCTTGGCCATGGTCCGGGCACCGGTGACTCTCAGGAGCAGGACCAACGCTACGTAGCCGGCGCTGCCCAGCACCAGGGTATGAATGATGGGTGCCCATCCGGTCCACAACAGCTGCATCGAAAGAAGGTCCATCCGCGCGACGCTACCCGTTCTCCCCCTGACACCTTGCAGGCCGAGCACAGGGGCGGAGGCATCTGCGCGTGATGGCTTCATGAGGCCATCTGGGACACGTCGCTCCTTCACTGCTGATGGACCCCACCGTTGGCCCGCTCAGGAATGCGTGTGCAGCCGCGCGAAGGCGCCGGGGGAGTAGCCGGTCACCCTCCGGAAGTCGCGGGTGAAGTGAGCCTGGTCGGTGTAGCCCAGCTCGGCAGCCAGGCCGGCCAGCGACATGGTGCCGTGCTTCAGGCGGTCGGTGGCCTCATGGAGTCGGCGCCGCTGGATCAGCCACTTCGGGGTCAGCCCCAGGTAGCGGCGGACCACCCGCTGCAGCTGGCGTTCGGACACGCTCGCGTACCGGGCCAGCTCGGTGACGGTGCGCAGGTCCGGGGCCGACTCGACCCGTTGCACCCATCGCGTGACCAGTCGGCCTTCGTCGCCGACCGGTGACAGGTCGTCGAGCAGTCCTTCGAGGAGGCTGATCGCTGCGCGATGAGCCTCCGGCGCGGAGGGGTCCTCACTCATGGTCGTGCGGACGGGACCGACGGCAGGGTCCATGGACGACACCGAGGACAGGTCGACGTGGGTGTCGCCCAGATGGCTCACGTCATCTTCCCCGAAGACGGTAGGACCCGCGCCGGGCTGCAGGGTGACCCCCACCGCCCAACCCTTTCCTGCGAGCTCGACCTGGGAGCACCCGGGCACGACGCCGTAGAACCGGGCGTAGGTCGAGGAGATCACCACCAGACACGACGGGTACTGCAGGACCTGCTCCGTGAGGTCGCCGCCGTCCGGAAGGTCCCATACCGGCACCCAGTAGTGCCGCACGAGGTCGGTATGCCGTGCGGCAGGCGCATAGCGGTACACCGGAGGCGCCGAAGGGGCGAAGTCCGTCAACCGCGCGCGCTCGACGGGATGCGACTCAGCGGTAGTGGGTGGGCCCGTCACACGTCGGATTATGACAATCAACGCCGGTGACCTCGGCATACGGTCGTGGACATGAACCCACCCACGCCCCCTCACCCGGACTCCACCACGGCAGTGGCGGACCGCTACTCGCGCAAGGCGGAGGCCGTCGCGGCGCTGCTCGACGACGCCAGCCCGGCGCAGTGGGCTGCCGAGTCACCCTGCGAGGGCTGGACGGCAGCCGACGTCGTCGACCATCTCATCGAAACCCAGCGTGACTTCCTGGCCGGTCACGAGCTGCAGATCCCCGGTCCCGACGCGGCGCAGGGCCCGGCGCCGCGTTGGAGGCAACACGTAGGTCGGGTGGAGTCGCTCCTGCGCGATCCTGCCGTGTCCCGCCGGGACATCGAAGGCTTCTTCGGTCCCACCACGATCGGAGCGACGATCGAGCAGTTCTACACGTGGGACCTGTTGGTCCACCGCTGGGACCTGGCTCAGGCCATGGGTCGGGATGCTGCCCTGACCGACGACGAGCTGGACTCGATCGAGGCCGCCCTGCCGATCTTCGGCGAGGCGTTGCACATGCCGGGGATCTGCGGGCCCGCCGTCGACGTAGGGGATTCGCAGCCGCGACTGGTGGAGGTCATGGCCCGCCTGGGCCGCGACGCCAGAAGGCCGCCGTCTACACGATAAACACCGCGCCCGGGGTTGCGCCGACAGCGAATCCGCCCCTGGAACACGCCCCGAACGGGGGGTAAAGACTGTTATCGACCCAACCCGCGGGGTAGCGTCTGGTGGAAGCGCCGAGGCACGGTGGCTTAGTCCAGCGAGAGGATGCGGCGTGGCACGCATGGGTGAGAGCAGCGAACTGCTGAAGTGCTCTTTTTGCGGCAAGAGCCAGAAGCAGGTCAAGAAGCTCATTGCGGGGCCAGGGGTCTACATCTGCGACGAGTGCATCGACCTGTGCAACGAGATTATCGAGGAGGAGCTGGCGGAGACCACGGACCTGGGTCTGGGTCAGCTGCCGAAGCCTCGGGAGATCAACGAGTTCCTGCAGCAGTACGTCGTCGGGCAGGACCCGGCGAAGCGGGCACTGGCCGTCGCGGTGTACAACCACTACAAACGCATCCAGGCCGGTGAAGGTCGCAAGGGCGACGACGCCGTCGAGATCTCCAAGTCCAACATCCTGCTCATCGGCCCGACGGGGTGTGGCAAGACCTACCTGGCGCAGACCTTGGCCCGGATGCTCAACGTGCCGTTCGCGATCGCCGATGCCACGGCCCTGACCGAAGCCGGCTACGTCGGTGAAGACGTCGAGAACATCCTGCTCAAGCTGATCCAGGCCGCAGACTTCGACGTCAAGAAGGCCGAGAGCGGCATCATCTACATCGATGAGATCGACAAGATCGCCCGCAAGAGTGAGAACCCCTCGATCACCCGTGACGTGTCGGGTGAGGGCGTGCAGCAGGCGCTGTTGAAGATCCTGGAGGGCACCACCGCCTCCGTCCCGCCGCAGGGTGGCCGCAAGCACCCCCACCAGGAGTTCATCCAGATCGACACCGGCAACGTCCTGTTCATCCTGGGTGGTGCGTTCGCCGGGCTGGAGAAGATCATCGAGGCCCGCGCCGGCAAGCAGGGTCTGGGCTTCGGGGCTGAGCTGCACACCGCCAAGGACGCCAACGAGCACTACGAGAACGTGCTGCCCGAGGACCTGATGAAGTTCGGTCTCATCCCCGAGTTCATCGGTCGACTGCCCGTCATCACGACGGTGTCACCGCTGGACCGTGAGGCCTTGGTGAACATCTTGACCGAGCCGCGGAACGCCTTGGTCAAGCAGTACCAGCGGATGTTCGATATCGATGGCGTCGAGCTGGAGTTCGAGGACGACGCGGTCGGTGCCATTGCCGAGCAGGCCCTGCTGCGGGGCACGGGCGCTCGTGGTCTGCGGGCCATCCTCGAAGAGGTGCTGCTGCCCGTCATGTTCGACGTCCCCTCGGAGGAGGACATCGCGCGCGTGGTGATCACCCGAGAGGTGGTGTTGGACAACGTGAACCCCACCATCGTCCGGCGCGAGGTCGAGGCACGGCCCCGCAAGCGCAATCAGCGCAAAGAGTCGGCCTGACCCCGCACGAACAGGCGGTAGTGGACGCCTAGGGCCAGGCCGAGTACTGCGAGCGCAGCCAGGGCAGGGACGATGCCCGAGCCCGCGTCCGCCTGCTCGATCACGGCGGACAGCACCCACACCACCACCGTGAACCCCGCGACAACACCGACCCGTCGTCCCGTCATGGCCCACACCGGCGCCGGCAGGGGGGCCTGAGCGGGCACAGCGGCACACACCGCCGCCCCGGTGTGCAGGACCAGCAGGCACAGTGCGGCGAGCAGCGTCCATAGGGTCCAGGTCCCCGGCACGAGGGCGACCCAGTTGGTCACCAGGTACGCAATGGCCAGGACCGGGAAGAGGGTGTGCGGGTGCCACGTCGCCAGCAGCACCGCACCCACCATCGCTACGGCAGGAAGCAGGGCCAGATCCCCGGCCGCACCCAGAGTGGCGACGAAGGCTGCCCCGGCGGTGAAGGTGGCGGCCCTGGCACCCAGGTGCGTCCGGCTCATCGTGAAGACGTCATGGTTCAGGACTCTCAGGCCACTCATCGGCGGTGCCGTCCCATCTGTCGCAGCACGCCATCCAGGCTCCCCGGGCCGACCCACGGAACCACAGGCACACCACGACGGATGATCTGAGCGATCTCGTGGTCACGCTCGATCATCCGGAGTCGCCACGCCAGAAGCGCCAGCCGTTCGTCGTCCTCGGGTTGCACACGGTCCTGCAGCGTGTCGACCATCACGACCGAGAAGCCTGCCCTGGCCAACATGGCGGCCGAGGTCGCCGCGTCGGGAGAGACCATCGAGGAGACCACGACCACCAACGCCCCCGGCCGCAACCGAACCGTCGGTGCCTGAGAGTCCATCGGTGGCCCCGGTACGACGCGAGCCAGCGTGTCGAGGATGCGCACCCCGTGGCGTCGGCCGGACCCGGGCGGCACGGACATGGGCGCGCGGTGGGACAGCACCCGCAGGCTCACCCGATCACCGTGGTGCAGGAAATGCTCACAGACCGCGGCCGCAGCACGCACCGACTGGTCCAAGCTCGAGGGCCGTCCGTCCACGCCCTCGGAACGCCCGAGGTCGTAGTGCGCGTCCAGGACCACCGCCACGTGGGTGTCCTGGTCGGCGTAGGTAGTGCTGACATGAAGCTCCCCCGAGCGCAGCGACCGCGCCCAGTGAATACGTCTCAGGCGGTCGCCCCACTGAAAGGGCCGGATGGTGGCGAACTCGCTGCCGTCGCCGGGGCGGGTCGAGCGATGTCGCCCGATGAGTCCGCGCGGTGAGGGTGCGGGCGCTGAAGAGTCGAAAGCGGCCGGCTCAGGAACCACCGTCACCGACAGGGCTTCGAGGGGGACGGGGCCGAAGCGGAACGCGCCCCAGGAGCTGCTGGCGCCGACGACGGCCGGACCCAACCGTCGTCGACCCCATCGGGTGGCCCGCAAAGCCACGCTCGTGGCGAGGGTGACCCCAGCCTCCGGCGTGGCAACGACGCGAGCGTTCCGACCCCCGGGTGCCTCGACGTAGACCGAGGTGGCCACGGAGCCGGCGGTCAGGTCCTGCCCCGGCACCGACGTCATCTCCATGGCAAGGAAGGCCGTATCACCCTCGCGCAGCATCAGGTGTGACTGCCGTAGACGGGCTACGGGCAGTTCGCGCGGACGGGTGAACGCC
>JBASAN010000139.1:0-3613 GCA_049650625.1 Ornithinimicrobium sp. | reverse complement strand
TGTTCATCCTTCCCGGAGATCGCGAAGGGCGCATGGTCCTGGACTGGGACGACGCCGAGACGGGCCTGCCGTGGGGGGTGTTGTTGCTCTTCGGTGGTGGCCTGAGCTTGGCTGCAGCTGTGGCCTCCACCGGGCTCGACGAATGGTTCGGCCAACAGGTCAGCGGTCTGGAGGCGCTGCCCATCGTGCTGCTGCTCGCGGCCGTCGTAACGATCGTCCTGCTCCTGACCGAGGTGACGAGCAACACCGCCACGGCGGCGACGTTCATACCCGTGCTGGGGGGTGTGGCCGTCGGTATCGGCGTCGATCCGCTGACGCTGCTCATCCCGGCAGCGTTGGCCGCGACGTGTGCGTTCATGCTGCCGGTCGGCACCCCGCCGAACGCGATCGTCTTCGGCACCGGCGCGGTCAAGATCTCGGAGATGGCGCGTGGCGGCGCGGTCCTGAACGTCGTCGGCATCCTGCTGATCACCCTGTTCGCGGTGGTGGTCGGGCCGTTTGCCTTGGGGCTGGTGATCTGAGCTGCTGACCACCGGCACGAGGCGTGCGTCCTGAGGTTTAATGGTGCGTCTGTCGTGTCATCAGTGCTGACGGAAGAGGAGCGAGTCCTGTGGTGAGTGTGTCCAAACCTGTAGGCCCCGTCGATGTTGCCGTTCTCGCCTTCCCCGGCGACGCGGAGTCCTCGGCGATCTTCACGAGTATCGCGGAGGTGGTGGAGAGCGGGACGGTCAGGGTTCTGGACGTCGCCATCGTCCGTCACGTGAGCGCTGACGAAGTGATCCTGCGCGATCTGGACTCCGGCGACGACGTGGGCTTCGCCATCGACTTCCCCGGGCTGGTGTCGGAGGAAGAGGCACTGGAGATCGGAGCGCAGATTGCGCTCGGCGAGGCAGCGGCCGTCATCGTCTGGGAGAACGTCTGGGCGGCTCGGGTGGGCGCAGCCATCCGCGAGGCTGGAGGCCAACTGCTCACCTTGGAACGACTACCACGCGAAGACGCAGCAGCCATGGTGCAACTGATCGACCACGACGCGAACGCTCACAGCGAGCACAACGACGACAACGACGAAGAGGTGCAGTGATGAGACGACGTGGGCGTCCCGGATTGCTGGGTATGGCGGCCCGGACCGCCGTGATCACGGGCACAGCGAACGCGGTGAGCTCTTCGATGAACTCGCGGCGAGCCCAGTCCGAACAGGAGGCCGCGCAGGCGGCTGCTTATCGTCGGTCTCAGCAGCAGCCGCCCCCGCAGTACGCCGCGCCGGCTCGGCAGCAGAGTGCTGCGCCGACGGTGGACCTGGTCAGCCAGTTGGAACGCCTGGCGGCGCTGAAGCAGCAGGGGATCTTGACTGACCAGGAGTTCGCCGACCAGAAGGCCCGCCTCCTTCGCATGTAGCCCCGTGGCGGTGGCCGTTGGCGCTGGGCTCAGCCTTCCTCGCTGAACGCCTCTCGGAGGGCAGCCTCGTCCTCGGTGGACAGGTTGGTGTTGATCAGTTCTGCCTGGGACCCGGCAAAAGCCTCGGCCACGCGGTCGCGCACTCCGTCGGAAGTCATCACGAACAGGGCGGACGTGCCCGGGGTCACGTTCGTGCGGACTCGGTCGATGAAGTCGTCGTCGATGCCCACATCGGCGAGCATCCCCGACAGCGCTCCTGAAGCGGCTCCCACGGCTGCGCCGAGCAAGGGCACGAAGAACAGCAGACCGAAGAGCATCCCCCAGAAGGTGCCGCTGAGCGCACCTGCGGCGGCGAGGTTGTGCACCTGCCGGGTCTTGGGCTTCTTCTTCTCCGAGGGCCATGACACCGTTGCTGCGTCGTGCACCGTGATGAGTCCCTGCTGTGAGAGCTTCTCCAGCGTTCTGATCGACTCCTCGGCTCCCGTGTCATAGGGGAACTTCCATACCGTCAGTGTGGCCATGACTTCCTCTCCTGGATGAATTGGGGAGGTCAATATTGGCACTTCTCACTGGACGCAGGCTAGACGGGGTGGCACTTGTGCAGACAAGAGGACCGGGCGTGATCGTCTCAGCTCGCTTTCAAGGCTGCGCTCTCCTCGAGGCCCAGCGTCTCTTCCATTTCTTCCAAAGGGATTCCCTTGGTCTCCGGCATGATCTTGATGACCCAGTACGTCATGGCGATGCCACAGACGAAGAAGAAGCCGAAGGCCGCCCCCCCGCCGAGGTTCCCCGCAATGGCCGGGAACGACCACGAGATTGCAGCCGCGAACGACCAGTGCGTCAGCGCGCCCCACGACTGTCCGCGAGCGCGAATGGCGGTGGGGAAGATCTCGGAGATGAAGACCCAGATGACGGCGCCTTGACCGAAGGCGTGGACCGCGACGAAGACCATGATGGTGATCACCACCACGCCCCCGGTCAGTCCGGTGAAACTGCCCTCGTAGGTGATGAACATGAAGGTCAACAGGCCCAGCGTCACGATGTATCCGGCCGAACAGATCAACATCAGCGCGCGCCGACCGATCCGGTCGATGAAGTACAACGCGGCGATGGTCGCCAAGAGGTTCGCCAGCCCCACGCCGGCGCTGTTCAGGAAGGCTGCGCTCTCGCCCAGACCGGCACTCTCGAAGATGGTCGGTGCGTAGTAGAGGACGGCGTTGATGCCACCGAGCTGGTTGAAGGCCGCGATCGCGAAGGCCAACAGGATGACCTTGCGGTGAGCCATGGTGAAGAAGCGCACGTTGGGGGTGTTCTCGTCCTTCTGCAGCGCCTCTTCGATCTCCCCACGGAGGAAGCCTGCCTCCTTCTCATCCGCCGTCAGGCGGTCGATCGTGTCGCTCGCCTGCTCGGTGCGTCCCACGCTCATCAACCAGCGGGGGCTCTCGGGCACGATGAACAGCAACAGGAAGAAGGCCAGCGCCGGGACCGCTTCGACCCCGAACATCCAGCGCCAGGCGGTGTCGTCCGGGAACAGGCCCAAGATCGCGAAGTTGGACAGGTAGGCGAGCAGGATGCCCACCGTGATGTTGAACTGGAAGAGCCCGACCAGCCGGCCGCGGTTCTTCGGCGGCGAGACCTCGGCGTTGTAGATCGGCGCGACGGAGGTTGCCGCTCCGACACCCAACCCGCCGATGAAGCGGAAGATCATGAACACGATCCAGTCGGTGGCCAAGGCGCTACCCAGAGCCGAGACGATGTAGAGAAGACCGATCGCGAACAGGACCGGCTTCCTTCCGAACTTGTCGGCGGGTCGGCCCAGCCCGGCGTACGCAGCGCCGATGATCGTCCCGATGAGCGCGGTGGCCACGGTGAAGCCGAGCCAGAAGTCCGACAGGTCGAACACTCGGGCGAGGTCCTTCGTCGTGCCCGAGATCACCGCCGTGTCGAATCCGAAGAGGAGGCCACCGAGGGCCGCGATGATGGCACTACGCAGGACGAGAGGCTGCATACGGAGCTCCGTTGCTCGCAATGAGGTGACTACCGGCCGACGTCGGCCTACGCGAGGAAAGTCAACCACTTCAGCCCCACCGCGGCCAGTGGGAGGCCAGGTCGTGGCGTGTCTGTCATCCGCCCAGGCGCGCTTCGCCCAGAACGTGAGGTATGTGCGCAACCGTCCGGAAGGGGGCCCTTGCCCTTCTTGACGGTTCTCTTCTCTAGC
>JBASAN010000138.1:0-13847 GCA_049650625.1 Ornithinimicrobium sp. | reverse complement strand
ACCATGGACGTAGAACTGAACGAGGGCGAGACCAGCCAGCTCACCTTCGACAACCTCATCATCGCCACCGGCGCCTCCACCCGGCTCATCCCGGGGACCGAGCTGTCCGAGCGCGTGGTGACGTACGAGGAGCAGATCCTGACCGAGGAACTGCCGGGCAGCATCGTGATCGCGGGATCGGGGGCCATCGGCGTCGAGTTCGCCTACGTGCTGGCCAACCTCGGCGTGGACGTCACCATCGTGGAGTTCCTGGACCGCATCGTGCCGCTGGAGGACCCCGAGGTCTCCAAGGAGCTGGCCAAGCACTACAAGAAGCTCGGCGTGAAGCTGATGACGTCGACCAAGGTCGAGGGGATCGATGACTCGGGCGACAAGGTCAAGGTCACCGTCTCACCCGCCGACGGTGGCGAGTCGCAGACCCTGGAGACCGACAAGGTCATGCAGGCGATCGGCTTCGTCCCGCGCGTCGAGGGCTTCGGTCTGGACGACATCGGCGTCGAGCTGACCGAACGCGGCGCCATCGCGATCGACGGACGAGGACGCACCAACGTGGACGGCGTCTACGCCATTGGCGACGTCACCGCCAAGCTCATGCTCGCTCATACCGCCGAGGCGATGGGGATCGTGGCGGCCGAGACGCTCGCCGGGGCGGAGACGATGGAGATCGAGTACGACTTCATCCCCCGTGCGACCTACTGTCAGCCGCAGGTGGCCTCGATGGGATACACCGAGGAGCAGGCCAAGGAGAAGGGGTACGACGTCACGGTGGCCAAGTTCCCGTTCAGCGCGAACGGCAAGGCGGCTGGCTTGGGCGAGCCCGTCGGTTTCGTCAAGGTGATCGCAGACAAGGAGTTCAACGAGATCGTCGGCGCTCACCTCATCGGGCCCGACGTGACCGAGCTGCTGCCGGTGCTGACGCTGGCCCAGCGCTTCGACCTCACCGCTGACGAGGTCGCCCGCAATGTCTTCGCCCACCCCACCCTCGGGGAGTCTGTGAAGGAAGCCGTGCACGGCATCGCCGGTCACATGATCAACCTCTAGGGCGCACGTCGGCGCGCGGTGTCGGCCGCTCGGGCGCCGTTCCGTTGCCTAATCGCCCGCGGTGGCGTGCTCACTCGCGATCGCGAGCAAGTCCAGATATCCCGCCAGCTCCCACGCCGTGCGGCCGACGAAGAGACCGCTGACGCCCTCGATCGCGAGCAACTCCGCCGCGTTGTCCAGGTTCACCGAACCTCCGTACAGCAGTCCCGCGACCCGCTCTCCATAGGAGCGGTGAAGCTCGGCGAAAGGCTCCTGCAGTTCCTCGACCGATGCGGGGCGACCCTGCTCACCGATGGCCCAGATGGGCTCGTAGGCGATGAGCACCCGGGAGAGGTCGTGGTCGCCGACCCCGTCCAGGGCTCCGCCCACCTGAGCGAGAATGTGCTCCGTTGAACCCCCTGAGGCCCGTGTCTCCTCGCTCTCCCCGACGCACAGGAGCGGGATAAGTCCATGACGCAGCACGGCCGCCACCTTGAGCCGGGTGGTCTGCACCGTCTCGTGGAAGTGCTCACGACGTTCGGAATGCCCGATCTCGACCAGCTGAGCTCCGGCGTCTTTGGCCTGAGCCACCGAGATCTCGCCGGTCCAGGCGCCCTCGTCCTCCCAGTGGGCGTTCTGCACTCCCAGAACGACCGGGGACAGCGACCCCAACTCGGCTGACACCGTGCTGGTGGCGGTATGCGAAGGGATCACGAACGGCTGCACTCCTGGAGGCGCCGAACCCGCCAGGCGATCGGCCAGTCCGCGGGCGTACTCCCGGGACTGCGCCAGGGTCTTGGTCATCTTCCAACTGGTGCCGACCCACAGGTCGCCACCCTCGGGCCGCCGGGGCACCGGGCTCTCAGGCACCTTCGTACGCGCTGATGGCATCCACCTTGGCGGCCGAGGAGGAGTTCGGGTCGAACTGCAGCCCCAGCCATTCCTGGACCAACACCCGGGCGAGCTCCAGACCCACGACCCGCTCGCCCATGCACAGCACCTGGGCGTTGTTGGACAGGATCGAGCGTTGGACCGAGTAGAGGTCGTGTGCCGTGACCGCTCGGATGCCCTTGACCTTGTTGGCCGATATCGCGACGCCGAGACCGGTGCCGCAGATCAACAGGGCTCGGTCCACCTCGCCGGCCGCGATCTTCTCGGCGGCGGCCACGGCGACATTGGGGTACATGGTCTCGTCCTCATCGGCCATCACTCCGACGTCCACCACCGAGTCGACACGGTCGTCGGCCTCGAGGTCCTTGCGCAACGCGTCCTTGTAGTGCCAGCCGGCACTGTCGCCGCCAACCACAATTCGTAGTCCCATAAGTGTCTCCTTGGTCTTGAGGTGTGAGGTGAGGTCAGTCGCTCAGGTGGTCGCCCAGCGCCTTCATCAACACCGAGAACGACAGCGCTCCCGGATCGGGGGTTCCGACGCTCTTCTCCCCGAGCACTCGGGCCCGGCCGAGCGTGGCCTGGATATCGGCAGTGTTGTCGGCCGCCGCGCGGGCTTCCTGGGCAGCGGCGGTGACTGCTGCTGCAGCGTCCTGGTCGAACCGCTCCTTGAGGGTGTCCCGGAACGGCACGGCCGCGTCGACCATGGTCTTGTCCCCAGGCTCGGCTCCTCCGAGGCGCATCACCGCGTCGACACCGGCGACCAGCGCGTCGACCGTGTGCTGGTCGCTTCCCCCTCCGGTGTCGGAGAACACTCCGCCAGCTGCAGTGAGCGCAGCCCCCCACAGGGCACCGGAAGTCCCACCCGCACGGTCCGACCAGGCCTGACCGGCCAGCAGCAGGGTGGTGCGGGCGCCAGCGCCTTGCTCGGTCGCCTCCCGGGCGGCCTCGGCGGCAGCGCGGGACCCGGTGAGCATGCCTTGGCCGTGGTCGCCGTCGCCCGCCACGGCATCGAGACGACCCCACTCCCCCTCCTGCTCGGCACAGACTTCCTGGAACATCTGCAGCACCCCGACGATCTTGTCGGCCAACGTCCGCGACTCTTCGTCGGACTCCGGCACGTCGTCCGTGCCCGCAGTCCAGACGTCACCGCGCGGCTCGCGATCTGCGGGCTTCATGGCACCCCGGTGCACGGCCGGAGTGTCGACGGGCGCCAGCCAGTACTTCTCCAGCTCCTCGTCCAGAAAGACCAGGGTGAGCGAGATACCGGCCATGTTCAGGCTGGTCACGAACTCTCCGACCTCGGGACGGACCGGGGTGAGTCCCTTCTCCTCCAGACGCTGGGACAGCGCCGAGTAGACGACGAAGAGCTCCTCGTACTTCACGGTGCCCAAGCCGTTCAACAGAACCGCGACCCGCCCGTCGTACCCGTTCTCCCCACGAGTCGGCTCCTCGGCCAGCACGTCCTTCAACAGAAGGTCGGCGACGTCAGCTGCCGTGCCCAGCGGCTGGTCCCGAACCCCTGGCTCACCGTGGATACCAAGACCCACGGCCATCTGCCCCTCTTCGACCTCGAACAGTGGCTCGTCCGCGCCGGGCACGGTGCAGCCGGCGAAAGCCAACCCGAAGGAGCGAGTTGCGTCGTTGGCCTTCCAGGCGATGCGTTCGGCTTCGTCCAGATCCACACCTGCCTCGACGGCGGCCCCGGCAATCTTGAAGACCGGCATGTCGCCGGCGATGCCCCGCCGGTCGCGATGGTTGTCCTCGTCGTTGGAGACGATGTCGTCACTCACGGCCACGATCCGCACGTCGATGCCCTCATGGCGCAGCTTCTCGGCCGCGAGGCCGAAGTGAAGCACATCCCCCGCGTAGTTCCCGAAACCGAGGATGACGCCACCACCGTTCTCGGCGTTTCGTACGACGGAGTAGACCTCGGTGGCGGAGGGGGAGGAGAAGATGTTGCCGCACGCCGCTCCGTGGCCCATTCCGGGGCCGACCCACCCGGCGAAGGCGGGGTAGTGACCGGAACCACCTCCCATGACCAGTGCCGGCTGGCCCTCCGGCGTCGCTGTCGAGCGCACGACACCGCCTGGAACTTCGATCAGGTGATCGGGGTGAGCAGCGACCAGGCCGCGCACGGCCTCGTCGGAGAAGTCGTCCGGACTGTTCAGGAGGTACGTCATTGTTCCGTCCTTTGCGATACGTGGATACACGTAATCGTATAGGAAGTACGGATCTATGACGAGAAACCGAGATCCGGCAGCGCCTCCTGCCGACCTGCGCAGGGAGTTCGCGCTACCGGGTATGCAGGTCCTCAGACTCAGCCTGCTCGGCGAGAGCACGCTCCTTCACCGCGGTGATGTGGTCGTACATGATGCGGTACACCTCCGAGCTGTGCCCCCGACGCAGCGCTGCCACGACCTGCCGGTGCTCCGCTATCGCGTATTCGGCGTCGCGCACACCGATACCGATGAAAAGCCGAAAGCGCTGGCCATGGCCACCGAGGGCGTCGTAGGCCCGCAGTAGCGGCTCGTTGGCGGCATGCTCGGCGATCAAGCGGTGGAAACGCTCGTCGGCGCGATGGTAGTCGCGGATAGCCGTCGCGCTGCTGCCACGAGGCGCTCTGACCTGATCCTCGATCGCCTCCTCGAGCTGCTCGAGCAGGTGGTCGGTCACCCGACGGCAGGCGAGCTCGATCAGGTGCGGCTCAATGACCAGGCGGGCATCCATGATGTCCGTCATCTCCCGAGCGCTCGGGAGATGAGCCACCTTGTACCCGCGCAGCGCGATCCGCGTCACGCTGCCGGTCGACTCCAGCCGCGCTAACGCTTCGCGCACGGGGGTCGGCGATACCCCCAGAGCACGCGCGGTGCCGTCGATGCTGATGGCGTCACCGGGGGCCAGGGAGCCCTCCAGCAACTGCTCGACGAGGCGCTCGTAGACCTGGTCGGCCAACATGCTGCGCCGCGGGGGATCCGCCACAGCACGCCCCTCGGGTTGATGCTCGTCAGAAGGGTCCACTCCGTGTTCGGGCATCGCTCGTCTCTCGTGGGCTTCAAGGACGGACGATTCTACGGGAGCCTTGACACGGGCTTCGGCACTGCCTATATCCTATAGGAAATTACAGGAGGACACTGATGTCTACCGCGCAAAACTGGCCGATCGCGGCCAACATGCTTTCGTTCGGCGCGGTTGCGCCCGACGGTGGCCACATCAAGGACGCCCCCTCGACGGTCTGGGCCAGCCAGCTGCGCCAGGTGCGAGAGTTGGGCTTCGACCACATCGACCCGACGGACGCGTGGGTTCCTCTCGCTGCCTTGTCCGACGCGCGGGTGCAGGAGTTCCACGAGACCCTGGAGGCCGAGGGTCTGGCGATCTCCTCGATCTCGATGACCCGCAACTCCGTCGTCGACGTCGAGCACGGCGAGCGCAACCTGGCCGACGCCCACAGACTCATCGATCTGGCACCCCGGTTCGGCGCCACCGTGGTGAACACCGGCTTCATGCAGGCGGTGACCGAGGAGCAAGCCGCGCAGATCTGGTTCTGGCTCGTCGACGGACACGTGGATGACCCCGCGCTCCGGGATCTGGCCATCGAGCGTGTCCGCGAGCTCGGGGACCACGCCCGGGACAACGGCATCGAAGTCAGCCTGGAGATGTATGAGGACACCTACATCGGCACCCCCGATGAGGCGGTCGCGTTCATCGAGGACGTCGACCATGACGCCGTCGGGCTGAACCCCGATCTCGGCAACCTCGTGCGCCTGCACCGGCCGATGCCGCACTACAGCGAGATGTTCGAGAAGGTCCTGCCGCACTCGAACTTCTGGCACATCAAGAACTACTCCCGCGACTTCGACCCGGCCACCGGGGCCTACAGTTCGGCGCCGCTGCCCCTGAAGTACGGCTACATCAACTACCGACAGGTCATCCGCCGAGCACTAGACCTCGGCTACAGCGGGCCGTTCTGTTGCGAGCACTACGGCTCGGACTCCCTCGGCGTCTGTGCCGACAACCGCGACTACATCCGTCAGGTCCTGGGCTCCGCCCTCGCCTAACCTCCACTACCGCGAAGGACACACATGGACCGCATCAACACCGTCACCGTCGTCGGGGCTGGCTACATGGGCGGGGGCATCGCTCAAGTGCTCGCTCTTGCCGGCTTCGAAGTACGCATCACCGATGTCGACCCCGAGGCCACCCAGGCCGCGCTGAAGCGACTGGAGAAGGAGGCTCGCGAGTTCGAGGACCAGGGCCTGTTCGACGCCGGCAGCGCCGACGCCATCATGGCCAACCTCACGGCCGTCGACAGCATTGAGGATGCCGTGTCCGATGTGGACTTCGTCGAGGAAGCGGTCTTCGAGGATCCCGAGGTGAAGAAGGAGGTCCTCGGTCGGATCTCGGGTGCGGCCCGACCCGACACCATCATCGGGACCAACACCTCCACCATCCCGGTGTCGGTCATGGCACCCGGGGTCACCAACCCGCAGCGGTTCCTGACCGTCCACTTCTCCAACCCGGCTCCCTTCATCCCCGGTGTCGAGTTGGTTGCCGGCGAGGAGACCACCCAGGAGGTCATCGACCTGGTCCGCGATCTATTGGAGCGGGCGGGCCGGGAAGGTGCACAGGTCGCCGACACGCCCGGTATGGCGCTCAATCGCCTCCAGTACGCGCTCCTGCACGAGGCGGCCCTCATCGTGGAGGAAGGCGTGGCGACCGCCGAAGACGTCGACACCATCGTGCGCACCACGTTCGGGTTCCGGTTGGGCTTCTTCGGCCCCTTCGCCATCGCCGACCAAGCAGGCCTGGAGGTCTACGCCAAGGGCTACCGCACGCTGGAGAACGCCTTCGGCGAGCGCTTGGCCACCCCCAAGGTGATCGCCGACGCCGTGGACAGCGGCCGCCAAGGGACCAAGAACGGCAAGGGCCTGACGGGCGACTTCGACGACGAGACCAAGGCCGAGCTCATCGCCTACCGCAACAAGGCCTACTCCCGTATGGGCGACCTGCTCCGCGAGCTCGGCCCCGCCCCGAAGGGCGTCTGAACCCACAGTTCCGCGCGGTCGCCGCCAACTCCGTCGCCGATCGCTTCTCACCTACCGGAAGTCTGGAAGGACCCATGGACACCGTCGTCCTCGCCGAACGCCCCACCTGGCTACTCATCACCATCGCCGTCGCCGCGATCGCGCTCTTGCTGCTCCTCATCATCAAGGTGCGGCTGCATGCCTTCTTCTCCCTCATCGTGGTCAGTGTCCTGACCGGCTTAGCGGCTGGGATCGCGGTCGGGGACGTGATCGATGTCGTGATCGCGGGGTTCAGCACCACCGTGGGCTCGGTCGCCCTGCTCGTGGGATTCGGAGCGGTGCTGGGCCGCCTCGTCGAGATGACGGGCGGGGCTCAGGTGCTGGCCGACAAGATGCTGGACCGGTTCGGCGAAGAACGGGCGCCCCTCGCCTTGGCGGTCGCGTCGTTGTTCTACGCCTTCCCCATCTTCCTCGACGCCGGCTTCATCGTGATGCTCCCGATCATCTACACGGTGGCCCGACGTTTGGGCGGTTCGTTCATGCTCTACGTCCTGCCATCCATCGGTGCCTTCCTGATGATGCACGCGCTGACGCCCCCTCACCCCGGACCTACCGCAGCAGCCACGGTGATGGGTGCGGACATCGGCCTGGTCGTCGTGGTGGCGCTGTTGGTCGGCCTCCCCACCTGGTACATCGCGGGCTACCGGCTCGGACTCTTCATCGCCAAGCGGTTCCCCGACATGCCGGTGCCCAACCTGCTCGGCGAGCCGAAGGACTACTCCGAGGAGGAGCGCCCTGCTTTCGGCACCGTGATGTTCGTGTTGCTGCTGCCGCTGGTGCTGATCTTCTTCAACACCATCTTCTCGACGCTCGAGGCAGGCGGCACTGTGGCCGACGACAACTTCTTCTTCCAGATGTCGCGCCTCATCGGCACAACCGCAATCGCGCTCCTCATCGCCGCTCTCTTGGCCATGGTGCTGCTGTACATCATCCCCCGTCGCCGTCGGGGTGAGACGATCGGCGGCCTGCTGGAGGATCTGGTGGACGACGCGTTGGCTCCTGTCTGCTCCATCATCCTGATCACCGGTGCAGGCGGGGCTTTCGGTCGCATCCTGACCGAGACCGGCATCGGCCAAACCGTTGCCGATGGACTGGATGCGCTCGGACTGCCGATCATGTTGGCCGGCTTCCTGGTCGCGATCGCCTTCCGAGTGGCCCAGGGCTCGGCCACCGTCGCCGCCACCACCGCAGGGTCGATCATGGCCCCGGCCGTGGCCACCATGGGGATCGATGGCATCGCACTGGCCGCCGTCGTCGTGGGGATCACCGCGGGATCCATCACCTTCTCGCACGTCAACGACTCGGGCTTCTGGCTCATCGGACGGTTCTGCGGCTTCGACACCGTCACCACCTTGAAGACATGGTCGGTCATCGGCACAGCCATCGGGTTCATGGCCTTCGCCCTGGCGGCCGTGGTCTACGTCATCTTCGCCTGACCCGGCTGCCGTCGCGAAGGCGCGGGCCGACGGACCGGCGTCGGCCTCACAGGAGGCGTCGGTCCATCGCCCACGCGGTCAGCTCGTGTCGTGAGGACAGTTGGAGCTTGCGTAACACCGAGGAGACATGGGTCTCGACCGTCTTGATGGAGATGAAGAGCTCCTTGGCGACCTCCTTGTACTGGTAGCCCCGGGCGATCAACCGCATGACCTCACGCTCGCGGTTGCTTAACCGGTCCAGCTCCTCGTCGATCTCAGCGACCTCCCCCGCAGTGGCTCCGAAGGCATCGAGCACGAAGCCGGCAAGTCGCGGGCTGAACACCGCGTCGCCGTGACGCACCCGACTGATCGCCGTCGCGAGGTCCACCCCGACGATGCTCTTGGTGACGTATCCGCGAGCACCCGCACGGATGACCGCGATGACGTCATCGGCCGTGTCCGACACGGACAGCGCGAGGAAGCGCACCGGCGCCCCCGCCGTGGTCTGCAACCCGGCACATCCACGGAGGACGTCGGCCCCGCCGCCGCCGGATCCTCCGGGAAGATGGACGTCGAGCAGCACGACGTCGGGCAGGGTCTCGCGGATAGCCAGGATGGCCGCGTCCACGGTCCCGGCCTCGGCGACGATGTCCAGGTCAGGAGCGAGCTCGGTCAGCTCTGCTCGGACTCCGGCCCGGAAGAGTCGGTGGTCATCCACCAGGAGGAGGCGGGTACCGGTCATCTCATTCGTCATGGTGATTGCCGTTCGGAGGAGGGCCCGGCGGATGCCGAGGAGGGCTTATCAGCATCGGGAAGGAACATGGTGAGCGCGATCTCGGTGCCGTCGGACATCGACCGGACACGAGCCTGGCCTCCGTGTCGCTGCATCCGCCCGACGATGGACTCGCGGATGCCTTGCCGGTCCTGCGGCACGAGGTCCAGGTCGAAGCCTGAGCCCCGATCGCGGACGTAGGCCTCGACCTGCTGAGGACCTACTTCAAGGTATGCCGAGATGGGCGGACGGGCGTGTGATGCCGCGTTGACCATGGCCTCACGGAGCGCAGCCACCAGCGCGGCCGTGCTCGCGTCGAGAGGCGCATCACCCGTCACCACCAGTTCCACCGGGACCCCATGTCGGTCCTCGACCTCATGAGCCATGTCGGCCACGGCCGAGGCCAACGTGGCCTCGGCCGGGGTGTGGCCCCGGAACAGCCACTGGCGCAGCTCCCGCTCCTGCCCACGAGCCAGCCGGATGACGTTGGGATCATCGGACTGCCGCTGGATCAGCGTCAGGGTCTGCAGCACCGAGTCGTGCAGATGGGCGGCGATGTCAGCGCGTTCAGTCTCGCGGATCCTGCCGGACTGCTCGAGGCGGAACTCCCGCCACAGACGCGCCACCAGGGGGGTCATGACCAGCGTCAGGCCGACCAGGACGACCAGGACCGCCACCACCACGTCCCACAGGTCGGCCAGACGTTGACCGCGCGTGGCCAGCAGGATCAGCCCGATGACGGCCATTCCCACTCCGGCGACCACACGAGCCACCGTCCATCGCCGACGGGTCGGATCCTGCGGCGCCCAGGCGCGGCGAGCATTGACGTCGAGCTGCGCCCAAACGAAGACGGCCCCGGTGGTGAGCAGCAGCACCGGCAACCAGAACGCCGTGTCCAGGGTGACGCCCAACTGAAAGCCCAGACCCACGGCGACCGCCAACACCCCACTGGCCAGCAGCCACACGCCCCGTCCTGTGGCGCGCTGGGGCTCGGCCGCGAGGTCTGACGAAGTGACGGGTCGATCACCACGGCCTCGCACCGGCGAGGCCCCTGGGGCCACCGGTACGCGGTCCGCCTGTGGTACGAGGACCAGGAGGAAGAGGTAGGCGGCCACCCCCGCTCCCCCTGCGCCGACCATGACCAGGAAGACGACGCGGACCAGCCGGACGCTCACCCCCAGGTGCGCAGCCACCCCTGTAGCGACCCCGGCCAGCACGCGTCCTTGGACAGGGCGTACCAGGGGCGGCCGCGCCGGAGGCTGGGGGCTGTCCACCTCATCATCTTGACCTATCGATGCCACGTTCACGGGTCGATCCGCCGATCTCGGGGCCAGACCAGGGGGCTATCAGGGCAGACCCTGATAGCCCCCGCCATCATCGGCGGACAATGGTGGACAGCATGAGCGAACACCAGCCCCATGCCGACACCACTGCGGAGCAGACGCAGCCTTCCGCGTCCCAGGCCGGGCAGACCCACGGGTCGTCCCAGCAGGGCACTGGTCGCCGGTCCTTCGACCGGCTTCACGACATCGACATGCGACGAACCCCGGACGGATGGATCGGCGGCGTCGCGGCAGGCCTGGCGCACCGTCTCGGCGTCGATCCACTGGTCGTGCGAGCGGGCTTCATCGTGCTCGGACTCATCTTCGGGCTCGGTGCCGCCCTGTACGTCCTGGCCTGGGTCCTGGTGCCTGACAGCACCGAGTCCACCCACGCCGAGCGAGGGCTGCATGGTGGCTCGACCGCCTCCATCGTCCTCTTGGTCCTCGCTGCCCTCGTGGTCCTGGGCTCGGTGCCCTTCTTCGGCATCGGCGGTGGGGACTCCGTCGGGGGCGTGCTCTTCAGTCTTATCGTGCTGGCCGGGCTCGGCTACGCGTTCTACCGGGCCTGGAGGGGTCGCTCGGCACCGGGTGCGGTGCGTCAACAGGTCACCGGAGCGGTGCCGACGGCATACTCCGTCGATCTCGACCCCACCCCACCACACGGGCCCCCCGCTCCGCCTCGCGGTCGTCGCCTCAGCGGTGGTGGTGCACTGGCGTTGCTCACGGGCGGAGCCCTCCTGGTCATCGTCGGTGGTTTGACCTGGACCGGCGAGTCGCTGGGGGTGCGGGGCAACCCGCTGACCGTGTCCTTGAGTGTCGGGCTAGCGGTGGTGGGTGTCCTGCTGGTCGGGCTCGGCTTCGTCGGACGGCGAGCGGGCTGGGTCGGCTTCTTGGCCCTGATCACCCTGTTCGCCACCACCGTCACCGCGCCGCTACCCGCTGACGTGCGATGGGACTCAACCACCGGCGACGTCACCCAGGCGCCAAGGACGGCCGCGGCCTTGCAGGACGTCGACCTGGGCGCGGGCCAGATCGAGCTGGATCTCACCGACCTCGACCCTCGCACGCTCGACGGCGACACGTCGCGCATCGAGGTGGGTCTGGGGCAGGTCGTCGTCGTCATACCGAACGACCTGAGCGTCGAGATCGCTTCCGACATCGGCGCCGGTGAGTTCTTCGTCGCAGGAGATGAGTTCGACCGTCTTGGCGCAGCCGCGCCGTCGCCCGAAATCACCATCACGGCCGATGAGGGCCGTACCCGAACCCTCGCTGAAGGGACCACCTTCAGCGACGACGGAACCGACATCCAGACCCGGGCGATGGTCGGATCCGGACCCGCAGATCTGGTCGTCGACGTCGAAGTCGGCCTGGGCCAGGTCCGCATCGTGACGGAAGAAAGGGACTGACATGACCGAGGAAGACCGCACCCACGAGGACCATGCTCCGCAGACCCCCACGCCCGAGGTGGTCCGGCCCACGGGCATCTCCTGGGTCACCATCACCTTCGGTCTGATCTGTCTGGGCGTGTCGGGTCTCGTCCTGACCTTCCAGCTCAGTGAGCTCCGGGTGGACTGGGACCTGGCCGTCCCGGCCTTTGTCATCTCGGCCGGAGCCGTGCTGATGGTCCTCGGCGCAGTGACGCTCATGAAGGGGCACGCCGAGGACGAGGCCCGCTAGGACCAGCCGCTCGCAGCCCGGGTCGGAACCATGACGGCCCGGGCTGCGTCCTATCCCCATTCATCGCCGAAGCTGAATGAGGGCCAGACATGCGCCGCCTATCCGCACTGCTGTCCATACCGCTCCTGGTGGGGGCCTGTTCGCCCGCTGAGGATGAGCCGGTCGTCTTCAGCGCACCTCCCCTGTCCGTGATCAACGCCGGGTCGATCGCGTCCTTCGGTTCGTGTGAGCAGCTGCTCGGCTACTACATCGACGGTGCGCTCGACCTGGTCGGGCCCTACGGCCTGGAGGGCAACGGTGGGTATGCCGTCGCGGAAGGCGGGGATGCGGGGGGATGGCTCGAAGGCGGCGATGAGAGCTCGAGCGACGTGGCAGCGAGCGCCGATGAAGCTGGCGTCCAGAGCGCTGCTCCGGTCGTCGGCGACGACTTCTCGGGCACGAACAACCAGGAGGCGGGGGTCGACGAGGCCGACACGGTCAAGACGAACGGCTCGATCATCGTCGCGCTCTCGGACGGGGCACTTCGCATCGTGGGTGTCGAGGAGGGCGAGGTGTTGGCCACGCTTGCTCTGCATGACGTCGCGCCGGAGTCCTACCAGTCCGAGATCGTGCTCCATGATGACACCGTGGTGGTGATGTCCACCGGGACCTTCGACGACCGGTCGCCGTGGAGGTCGTGGCTGGACTCCTTCGGCGGCGACTCCTCGCAGAGCTCCGTCGACGTCAGCCGGCCGGGTGCACCGCAAGCCTCCCGCACCACGATCACCCGCATAGACGTCAGCGACCCGAGCTCGCCGACGGTGCTGGGTGCGATCCGGGTCGAAGGCTCGTACCGATCGGCTCGACTGATGGACGACTCGGTCCGCATGGTGATGGAAAGCCGCCCGACGGGCCTCGAGTTCGTCGCCCCTCGCAACGGTTCGCTACGGGCCGAGAGAGATGCCCTTCGTGTTAATCGTGACGTGATCAAGAGCTCGACGCTGGATGACTGGGTGCCGCACCTCGAAACCATCGGTCCCAAGGGTGATCGCGGCGAGGTGGCACCGCTGAGCGAGTGCGCTGATGTGAGCCGACCCGACGTGTTCAGCGGGCTCAGCACCCTGTCGGTGGTCACCCTCGGCCTCGCTGACGGCAACGCGAACGATGCGCCCGCCTTCACGTCGACCTCAGCGGTCTCCGTGGTCGCGAGCGGAGAGACGGTCTATGCCTCCACCGACCGGCTGATCGTGGCGACCAGCCCCTGGGGCCAGTGGGCCATGCCGTTCGACTCGCAGCGGGCACCCGACGGGGCGATCTCGACGTCGCTGCATTCCTTCGACATCTCCGACCCACAACGCACCGACTACGTGGCCTCTGGTCAGATCGAGGGCACCCTGATCAACCAGTTCGCCCTGAGCGAGGTCGACGGCGTGATCCGGGCGGCCACAACGTCCGAGCCGTCATGGTGGTCAGCTACCGATGTGTCGGACTCCCAGGTGTCGCAGTCATCGCTCTTCATGCTCACCGAGCAGGGCGACGAGCTGGCGGTGAGCGGGTCGGTGGGTGGCTTGGGCAGGACCGAGCGCATCAAGTCCGTGCGCTACCTGGGTCCAGACCTGGCCGCGGTGGTGACCTTTCGTCAGACCGACCCGCTCTATCTCATCGACACCTCCGACCCGATGCGTCCGAG
>JBASAN010000137.1:0-9358 GCA_049650625.1 Ornithinimicrobium sp. | reverse complement strand
GATCCAGACCATCGCGCAGAACTTCCCGGACAAGGTCGTCGAGGTCTCCCCGGCTGCTGTCTCGAACGTCGAGGAGTACTTCAACCCGGCGTGGAAGGAGTACGGCACCGTTGACGGCAAGTACCTCGGCGCACCGCTCGGGGCGAACGCGAAGTCCTTCGTGTGGTATTCACCGACCGCCTTCGAAGAGGGTGGATACGAGATCCCCACCACTCAGGACGAGTTGCTCGCCCTGACCGACCAGATCATCGCTGACAACCCGGACACCAAGCCGTGGTGTGCGGGTATCGAGTCGGGCACGGCCACGGGTTGGACGGCCACCGACTGGCTGGAGGACTACATGCTCCGCACCGCGGGGCCGGACGTCTACGACCAGTGGGTCGCACACGAGATCCCCTTCAACGACCCGCAGGTTGTCGAAGCACTCGACGCCGTGGGAGAGATCCTGCGTAACCCTGACTACGTCAACGGCGGTCTGGGCGGCGTGGAGTCCATCGCGACCACCGCGTTCAGCGACGCTGGGACCCCCATCCCGGACGGCAACTGCTTCATGATGCGCCAGGCCTCGTTCTACCAGGCCAACTGGGCCGAGGACCTGACGGTGGCCGAGGACGGCGACGTCTTCGCGTTCTACCTGCCGGGTGAGACCGCCGATGACAAGCCCCTCCTCGGTGGTGGCGAGTTCACGGTGGCCTTCGACGACCGTCCCGAGGTCGCTGCCTTCCAGGGCTACCTCACCAGCCCCGAATGGTCTGACGTCAAGGCTCAGGTCAGTGGAGCCGGATGGATCTCGGCTAACAACGCGATGAACCCGGACAACCTGGTCAGTCCGATCGACCAGCTGGCTTTCGAGCTGCTGACTGACGAGGAGACGACGTTCCGCTTCGACGGTTCGGACCTGATGCCGGCCGCTGTCGGTGCAGGCACGTTCTGGACCGCAATGGTCGACTGGATCGCCCTGGGCGAAGACAGCCAGTCCGTCTTGGACAAGGTCGAAGCAAGCTGGCCCAGCGAGTAGTCGCTTCTCCGGATCAACTCTGCAACGGGTGGTGACTGCGCCGTGGTGCAGCGCCACCCGTTGTACGTGTTCGACCCGGAGAGCAACTCACCATTCCTTAAGGAGGCAAGAATGGATTTCCTGCTTGAAACCTCGACGACCGGCTCCAAGCTGGTCGTGATGGCCATCGCGATCCTGGCCTTTGCTGCGGTCATGGGCGTCGTACTGTTCGTCGCCGACCGTCCCAGAGTCCCCAAATGGGTACTGGTGACCGGATTCCTCGGTCCCGCTGTGCTCCTCATCTCCGCTGGTCTGATCTATCCGGCCATCCTCACCATCATCACCTCGTTCCAGAACAACGCCGGCGGCTTCGTCGGGCTGGACAACTACGCCACCATCTTCGGCACACCGAACTTCCGTACCGTCTTGTTCAACACCGCCCTGTGGGTGGTTCTGGTCCCCTTGCTGGCCACAGGCTTCGGTCTGATGTACGCCACGTTGGTCGACCGGGCCTTCGGTGAGAAGTTCGCCAAGACCCTGGTCTTCCTCCCCATGGCCATCTCGATGGTCGGTGCCTCGATCATCTGGAAGTTCGTCTACGAGTTCCGTCCCGACCAGCCGGGGGTGGAGCAGATCGGTCTGCTCAACCAGCTCCTCGTTCTCGTCGGCGGCACACCGCAACAGTGGCTGCTGGACCCTCCAGTCAACAACCTCTTCCTCATTGCGGTCATGGTCTGGATCCAGACCGGGTTCGCCATGACGGTGCTGTCCGCGGCGATCAAGTCGATCCCGGACGAGATCATCGAGGCGGCCAAGATGGACGGCGTCCAGGGCTTCCCCATGTTCCGCTACGTCACCCTCCCCACGGTGCGTCCGGCGGTGGTGGTCGTGGTGACCACCATTGCTATGGCGACCTTGAAGGTCTTCGACATCGTCCGCACGATGACCGGTGGTCAGTTCGGCACCTCGATCGTGGCCAACGAGTTCTACAGCCAGAGCTTCGTCTTCGGTCGGGCTGACATTGGCGCCGCCCTGGCGGTGCTGCTGTTCATCCTCGTGGTCCCGATCATCTTGTACAACATCCGTCAGATGCGACTCTCGGAGGAGCAGCGATGAGCCAAGCACCCACCACACCGGACACACCCGGAGGTCAGCACCATGGCTCTCCGGAGGCCAAAGCCACCCCGGGTGGCTCTGACGTCACAGAACGCAAGGAGCCACGCAAGCTCACCAAGAAGGAGCAGCGCGCGGTCGACGCCAAGACGCGCCTGACCTCACCGTGGGCTTCCGGGTTCGCCATCGTCCTGGCCATTCTCTGGTCCGTCCCCACGTTCGGACTCTTCGTCAGTTCGTTCCGGCCGGAGAACGAGATCAAGACCACGGGTTGGTGGACCTTCTTCTCCAGCCCCGAAGTCACTTTGGAGAACTACGACGCGGTGCTGTTCGGTTCCTCGACCGACTTCGCCAGCGCCTTCCTGAACACCGTGGTCATCACCTTGCCTGCGGTGTTCATTCCGATCAGCCTGGCCTTGCTGGCGGCGTATGCCTTCGCCTGGATCGACTTCAAGGGGCGCGGTTTCCTCTTCGTGGCCGTGTTTTCCCTTCAGGTCGTGCCGATCCAGATCGCGCTGATCCCCCTGCTGACGCAGTACGTCCGCTTCGGGATCGACGGCTCGCTGTGGGTCCTGTGGTTGTCCCACTCGATCTTCGCGCTGCCGTTGGCGATCTTCCTCCTGCACAACTTCATGATGGATATCCCCCGCTCCCTCATCGAAGCTGCGCGGGTCGACGGCGCAGGTCACGTGAAGATCTTCTTCCAGGTGCTGCTCCCCCTGCTGGTGCCGGCGATCGCCTCGTTCGCGATCTTCCAGTTCCTCTGGGTGTGGAACGACCTTCTGGTGGCTCTGGTCTTCGCTAGTACCGACCTGCAGCCACTGACGCTGAAGATCCAGAACCTCGCGGGTAGTCGAGGGTCGGAGTGGCAACTGCTCTCGGCTGGGGCGTTCATCGCCATGGTCGTGCCGCTCGTGGTCTTCCTCGGGCTCCAGCGCTTCTTCGTCCGCGGCCTGCTCGCCGGTGGCGTGAAGGGCTGACGGGCCCAGAAGAACATGAGCACTATCTCCGATGTAGCGCGGGCGGCTGGGGTCTCCGTGGCCACAGTCTCCCGCGCTCTTCGGGGGGTGAGCACCGTCAACTCCGCCACCCGGGATCGGGTGCTTCACGCGGCTGAGGCGCTCGACTACGTGGCCTCCCCCACCGCGGCCTCGCTGGCCTCGGGCCGGACCAGGGTGGTGGGCATCGTGACTCCGTTCCTCACGCGGTGGTTCTTCGCCAACGCCGTGAGCGCGATCGAGAAGACACTTCGCGAGTACGGCTACCACGTCCTGCTCATCGATCTTGAGGCTGACTCGGCTCTGGAACGTCGGGCTCTGACCTCTCAGATGCTCAGCAAGCGTGTCGACGGTCTGATCGCCCTCAACGTCCCGTTGCGCGACGAAGAACTTGCGTTGATCCAGAAGCTGGCGCTGCCGGTGGTCGCCATCGGCAACGCCGTGCCAGGGCATCCTCTGATCCACATCGACGATGCGCTGGCCGTCCGCATCGCCGTCGACCATCTGGTCGAGCTGGGGCACACCCACATCGGATACGCCGGGGCGGTGCCCTCCACCGCCGAGCACCGTCTGGTGCCGTGGGGCAGGCTGACCGGGTTTCGCGAAGGAATGCGCGAGCACGGCCTCGTGCTGAACAGTGACTGGATCGTCACTTGCGACTGGTCGGCCCAGGATGCCGCGCGACGGGCCGCCACACTCTTCATGTGCGAGCCTGCACCGACTGCGATGATCGGGGCCAGCGACGAGATCGCCATCGGGCTGATGTCGGTGGCCGTGCAGTCGGATCGGCGGATCCCTCAGGACCTGTCGATCATCGGGGTCGACGACTATGCCCTGTCCGACGTCCTCAAGCTGACCACGGTCAGGCAGGACGTCGTGTCACAAGGACGCGCCGCCGCTGACACGTTGCTGCACATCCTCCTGGGACCCACCGACGAGGTCGCGCCGGAGCGACCCGCGGGCATGGTCGACGACGTGTTGACCTTGCCCACTCGCTTGGTGCAACGCCGGACGACGGGCCCGCTGCGCGGCCCCACGGTCCACGTCCCACCGTTGCTCAGCAGCCCGGCCGACCGCTAGTAGCAGCAGCACCGATCGGGGTCGCTACCGACGCGGAGCGCCGCCGGTACGTGAACCGTTGTCGCGACGCGAGCCACCTTCCCGGCGCGGACCACCGTCGCGACGAGGACCGCCACTGTGGCGTGACCCGCCGTCGCGGCGAGGACCGCCACCACGCTGGGGGGGCCGTCCGCCCCTACGGGGCGGCCGGAGCACGGCGTCGAGTCGAGCTTGGGGGATCGCCTCACCGGACGGCATACGCCCGCCGGCTGTCGAGATGACGGCTTCATCGCTCGGCCCCACCATGACCGCTGTGGTCTGCACGCCGGCAGAGTCCAGCAGACGAGTGACCTGTTTGCGCTGATGCGGCAGCGCCAAGGTGACGACCACGCCATCCTCACCAGCTCGGGCGGTGCGTCCTGAGCGGTGAAGGTAGTCCTTGTGGTCGGCCGGAGGATCTGCCTGTAGGACCAGGGACACGTCATCCACGTGGATGCCCCGCGCAGCGACATCCGTTGCCACCAGCACCGGCAGCTCCCCGGACTTGAAACCCTCGAGGACACGGGTCCGTTGGGCCTGGTTCAGCCCTCCGTGCAGTGCGGCGGCGAACACGCCGGACTCGCGCAGCTGCAGGGCCACCCGGTCGGCACCCAGCTTGGTGCGCACAAAGACCACCGTGCGTCCGGAACGGTTGGCAATGGCTGCCGTGATGTCCTTCTTGTCGTGCGGATGCACGAGGAACAGATGGTGGTCCATCGTCGACACGCTCGCCGTGGCGTCGTTGGTCGAGTGGGTGATCGGGTCGACCAGGTAGTTCTTGGCGACCTTGTCCACCCCATGATCCAGCGTCGCCGAGAAGAGCAGGCGTTGCCCACCCGCCGGAGTCAGATCCAGGATCTCACTGATGGCCTCCACGAATCCCATCTCGGCCATGTGGTCGGCCTCATCGAGCACCGTGATCTTCACGTCGCTCAAGTTGGCCGCACCACGCTCGATCAGGTCCGAGAGGCGCCCAGGGGTAGCCACCAGCACGTCGACCCCGTCGTCCAGGGACCGCAGCTGCGGGGTGTAGGACATCCCGCCAGCGATGAGCTGGTGACGCAGGCGGAGCGACGACATCAGCGGCCGCAGGGCCTCAACGATCTGCATGGCCAGCTCGCGCGTCGGCGTCAGGATGACGGCGTGGGGGCGGTGCGGACGGGCCCGCTCGCCCTCGGCCAGACGATGCAGCATCGGTAGCCCGAAGGCCATCGTCTTGCCCGAACCGGTCTGGCCGCGGCCCAGCAGGTCACGTCCGGCGAGCGCGTCGGGGATGGTGGCCGTCTGGATCGGGAATGGCGTCACGATGCCCATCCGAGCCAAGGCCGCCACGAGGTCGGCGTGCAGCCCCAAGGCGGCGAAGCCGTTGTCTTCGGTCACCTCGGCCGCAGTGATGGTCGCCGAGGTCCGCGCTGCCGACGCGGCCGGGATCGACGCACTGCCCGAGGAACGATCGCTGCGGTGTGCGGCGTTGCGCTGGGCAGTTGCCTCCTGGGCAGGCCCTCGGTCGCGGTCCTGAGGTTGACGGTAGGTGCTGGAGCGTTCGGTCCGGGTCATCTCACGCGTGGCGCGGTCTCGATCCGAAGGGCGCCGCGTGGTCCCGGCGCGATCCGAGCGATCGGGGCGCCCCGAGAACTCTTCGCGGTGCTGGCGCATGCCGTTCTCACGGTGGTCAGGACGTCGCGTTTTGGGGCTCTCACGCTGGGCCCGCTCGTGGACTTCTTCCCAGCTCTGGCCGCTGGAACGACCTTGGGACCATCGGTCGTCGTAGGACCCGGGCCCGGAACGGCGAGGACCTGAGGACTTCGAGGCCGACCACCGTGCACTTCCCCCCGAGGAGGACCCCGTACGTCGGGCGCTCGAGGGGCTGTAGTCCGAGCGAGCGTCACGCGCCTGCTTGGTTTCGTCGCTCCACCGTGGTGACTTCACGGGTCGTGCAGCGCCGTTGTCGTCTCTCTTGCCTTCGGCGGCGCGACGGGCGGAGCGCTCGGACTGCTCGCGAGCGGCGCGTGCAGCCTTCTTTTGGGCGCTGCTGTGGCGCCCCTTCTTCTCGTTCGAGGGCGCGCCGGAGCGCGAGGAATGATGTGCCATCGTGGCGTTCTCGCTTCGTGTCATCGAGGTGGGTGCGACTCGACGCTTCGACAGCGGATGAAGACCTACCCCTGAAGTGCCCCTACCTGCGGGCACGCGTGCCACCGAGAACGGTTCGTCCGATGGCTGTGGGTTCGCCCGACGAACACCGGCGGGCAGCACCCAACGATAGCAGAGGTCAGGCGTCGATCCGTTCACGGTCCAGCGCATGAGCCGAGTCCACGATGAAGTCCTTGCGGGGCGCGACGAGGGAGCCCATCAGCAGCTCGAAGATTCGCTCCGCCTGCTCGCCGTCGGCCAGTGTCACCCTGCGCAACGTTCGACGACGGGGATCCATGGTCGTCTCGGCCAGCTGGTCCGCGTCCATCTCCCCCAAACCCTTATAGCGCTGCATAGGCTGCTTGACCGTCCGCCCCCGTCGCTGGAACGTCGCCAGCGCGGTGCGCATCTCGGCTTCGGTGTAGGTGTAGATCAGCTCTCGCTTCGCCCGCCCGGAGGCGCTGACCTCCAGTCGGTGCAAGGGCGGCATCGCGGCATACACCAGCCCGGCCTCCACCATCGGGCGCATGTAGCGGAAGAACAGGGTCAACAGCAGGGTGCGGATGTGGGCGCCGTCGACGTCGGCGTCGGTCATGATGATGACCTTGCCGTACCGGACCAGATCGACATCGAAGGAGCGACCCGATCCCGCGCCGATGACCTGGATGATCGCCGCGCACTCGGAGTTGTGCAGCATGTCCGAGACGGATGCTTTCTGCACGTTGAGGATCTTTCCGCGAATGGGCAGCAGCGCCTGGAAGTCGCTGGAGCGAGCGAGTTTGGCCGTGCCCAGCGCACTGTCCCCCTCCACGATGAACAGCTCGGACCGGTCGGTCTCACTGGTGCGGCAGTCGGCGAGCTTCGCCGGCAACGTCGAGGACTCCAAGGCGTTCTTGCGGCGCTGCGTCTCCTTGTGCACGCGGGCCGAGATCCGCGACTTCATCTCGGCGACCACCTTGTCGAGCAGCAGCGCCGACTGTGCTTTGTCACCGCGCGCCGTCGACGTCAGTCGAGACGTCAGCTCCGCCTCGACGACCTTGGCCACGATCTGACGCACCGCGGGAGTGCCCAGCACCTCTTTGGTCTGACCCTCGAACTGGGGCTCGGCCAACCGCACGGTGGCCACGGCCGTCAACCCGGCCAGGATGTCGTCCTTGTCGACCTTGTCGTTGCCGACCTTCAGGCGACGCGAGTTGTGCTCGATCTGCTTGCGAAAGACCTTCAGCAAGGCCTGCTCGAACCCTTGGACGTGGGTGCCACCCTTCGGCGTGGCGATGATGTTGACGAAGCTGCGCACGGTGGTGTCGTATCCGGTCCCCCACTGGAGTGCGATGTCCACCTCGCACTCACGCTCAACGTCTGTGGAGGTCATGTGACCGGCGCTGTCGAGGACTGGCACCGTCTCGGTGAAGGTGGAGGCCCCCTGAAGGCGCCAGCAGTCGGTCACCGGCGTGTCCGTCGCCAAGAAGGCGACGAACTCCGCGATCCCTCCGTCGTGGCTGAACGTCTGCTTCTGCGCGTCGTCCCCACGATAGTCGGCCACGGTCAGGCTCAGGCCGGGCACCAGGAACGATGTCTGGCGGGCTCGGTCGGTCAGCTCTTGGTCTGCGAAGGTGGCGTTCTTGATGAAGATCTGGGGGTCCGCCCAGTAGCGGATGCGCGTGCCGGACACCCCGCGCTTGGCTTTGCCCACGACCAGGAGCCTCGACGTCGTCTCGAACGGTGTGAAGGGAGCATCGGGAGATTTCTCTCCTTCGTCGGCGAAGGTGCCGGGCTCCCCCCGCCTGAAGCTCATCGCATAGGTCTTGCCCGCCCGGTCGACCTCGACGTCCAGACGTGAGGAAAGGGCATTGACCACCGAGGCACCGACCCCGTGCAACCCACCCGAAGCGGTATACGACCCGCCGCCGAACTTGCCGCCGGCATGGAGCTTGGTGAAGACGACCTCGACCCCGGACAGACCTGTCCTCGGCTCGGCGTCGACGGGGATCCCGCGGCCGTCGTCGCTGACCTGGACCGAGCCGTCGGGCAGGAGGTCGATGCCGATCGTCCGGGCGTGCCCGCCCAGCGCCTCGTCCACTGCGTTGTCGATGATCTCCCACAGGCAGTGCATCAGGCCACGGGAGTCGGTGGATCCGACGTACATGCCGGGACGCTTGCGGACTGCTTCCAGACCCTCGAGGACCTGAAGGTGTCGGGCTGTGTAGTCAGTCGCGATGAGCGTGTCCTTCTGGTCGGGCCGGTCGCCTCTGACACGACTGGGCTGCCTCTTCTGTGCAGGCTAACCCACGGTGGACGGCCACACGGTGGCGGCGCGGCGGGTAGCGACCCCTTCGATGTGCGAGCGGATCGTCACGGTGGTCAATGTGACTCAGGTCACATATACCGGTCCAATCCACGCCTCCGGAGGCTCCGAACCCCTCCTGAGTACGCGGAGATCCCTTCTCCTCCACCGAAAGAAAGGACAACCATGCGCACCTCCACACGTTTGGCCCCCCTGGCAGCTGCCGCGATCGTCGGACTGCCTCTGGCCCTGGCGGGTCCTGCCGCAGCCCAGGACGGCACCGAGCTGTCCGGCACCCTGGAGACCCTGAACGACAGCGGCACCACCGGCACGGTGTGGGCCATGGTCGAGGGCAACAGCATCACGGTGAAGCTCGAGACTAGTGGCGCTCTCCCCGATGCCCCGCACGCACAGCACATCCACATCGGTGGTACCAACACCTGCCCCGACCCCACCATGGAAGGCACCGGCTTCGAGGGTGCGATCCGCACCACCGACGCTGCGTCGTCCTACGGTGGCGTGCAGGTCTCCCTCACCCAGGAGCCCGGCGAAACGGGTCCCGAGGCGGCTCTGGACGTCGCCAACTTCCCGGTCGGCAACGCCTCCTACGAGCGCACCTCGAGGTGCCCCAAGACCTCGCCGACCAGATCTCGGCCGGCGACGGAGTGGTTGTCGTCCACGGTGTGGACCACAACGGCAACGGAGAGTACGACGGTGACATGGAATCCGACCTGGACC
>JBASAN010000136.1:0-2104 GCA_049650625.1 Ornithinimicrobium sp. | reverse complement strand
TGGTGCTTGCGGTCAACAAGATGGACCTCGTCGACTACGACCAAGCAGTCTTCGAGAAGATCCAGGCTGAGTTCACCGCGTTCACCAGCAAGCTGACCGTCCCCGACCTCGAGGTCATCCCGATCTCGGCGTTGGCCGGTGACAACGTGGTGACCCGCTCGGAGAACATGCCGTGGTATCAGGGGTCGTCTTTGATGCATCACCTGGAGACGGTCTATGTCGCTTCCGACCGCGACCTGATCGACACCCGACTGCCGGTGCAGTTCGTGGTGCGTCCGAAGTCGGATGCTTTCCATGACTACCGGGGGTATGCCGGGCAGGTCGCCGGCGGTGTGCTGCGCAAGGGCGATGAGGTCATGGTGCTGCCCAGTGGACTGACCTCGACCATCGCGGCCATCGACGTCTTCGATCAGCAGGTCGACGAAGCCTTCCCGCCGATGTCGGTCACGGTGCGTCTGACCGATGACCTGGACGTTTCCCGTGGTGACATGATCTGCCGTCCGAACAACGCTCCCCGGGTGTCTCAGGACATTGACGCCATGGTGGCGTGGATGGTGCCTGATCCCCTGAAGAACCGCCGGAAAATGGCGATCAAGCACACCACGCGCAATGCCCGCGCCGTGGTGAAGGACGTGCAGTACCGGTTGGACATCAACTCCCTGCACCGGGACCAGGACGCCACCGAGCTCGGGTTGAACGAGATCGGGCGGGTGACGCTGCGGACCACGCAGCCCTTGTTGTGCGATGACTACTCGACCAACCGCTCGACCGGATCGTTCATCCTGATCGACGAGGCCACCGGGGCCACGGTCGGAGCCGGGATGATCAACTCCTGAAGTAGTAGGAGCCCCGCCGTGTATGTCGGCCCTACACCGGGGGAGCGATCGCCCTCCATACCGAAGTTGCCGGGGTCCGATCAACCAACCTGGTGACGAAGCAGCAACAAGCCGGCTGAAGGATGCGCCATCCCGGCATCCGGACCGTGAAAACCTCGAGCTCTAGGTGTCTCGGTCGTCGGGGGAGGAGGGATCCATCAGATCCGACACGGACCCCGTCCGGGGTGTGTAGTCGGCGTAGTAGTAGGAGTCAGCACCGCGCACGGGGAGCCGGTTGAGGATGAGTCCGAGCACAGCCCCTTGCGCCTGTTCAAGACGAGCCAAGGTCTTGACCAGGTGCTCCTTCTTGATGACGCCCGTGCCGACCACGATGATCGCGCCGTCGGTCACCCCGGCCAGCACGGCGGCGTCGGTCACAGGCAGCAGGGGCGGGGCGTCGATGATGACCGTGTCGAAGCGGTTCACCAGGTCCGCGATGAGATTCTTCATCCGCTCCGAGCCGAGCAGCTCGGCAGGATTCGGCGGGATGGGCCCGGAACCGAGCAGGGTCAAGTTGGTCGTGCCGTACGGCTGCAGCATGTCTTGGATCTCGGCCTCACCGATGAGCACGTTCGTGAGGCCCACGGACCCCTCCATGCCCAGGTACTCCATCAGACGGGGGCGGCGCAGGTCGCCCTCGATCACGCAGACCTTCTTGCCCGTCGCCGACAGTGTCAGGGCGAGGTGCGCGGTGGTGGTGGTCTTGCCCTCCTCGGGCAGCGAAGACGTCAGCACGATGGAGCGAGGTGGGTCACCCGCGTTGACGAACTGAAGGTTGGTCCGCAAGGTCCGAAACGCTTCGGAGTGGGTATGGTGCGGGTCGTCGATGACCACCATCGGCAATTCCGCGGCTGCCTTGTCGAATGTGATCCCACCCAAGATAGGGACCTCCGTCAGGGCACGTGCGTCCTCCTCACTGCGGATGGACGTGTCCAGCAGGTCGCGCACCAAGGCAAGCCCGACCCCGAGCAGCAAGCCCAGCACGGCGGCTAGGGCGAGGTTGCGGGCGATCTGTGGGGACACCGGGTCGGAACCCACAGCGGCCGGGGTCACCACCGTCGCCTTCACCGGGCTGGCGGCTCCCTCCTCGACCTGGTCGAGGGTGGCCAGAGTGTCAACCAGTTGATCGCTGACCGCTTCGGCGATGGACAAGGCCTGATCAGCGTCGGGGTCGGTGACAGAGATGTCGAGCAAGACCGTATTCGCCGGCGCCTGGGTGGTGACTTGGC
>JBASAN010000135.1:0-5955 GCA_049650625.1 Ornithinimicrobium sp. | reverse complement strand
GCCGACCACCAGAAGCACGAAGGCCGCGGTCGCGATCTCCACGATAGGTAGGCGGTCCTTGATCAGCCGTCCCTGCTCGTATTGAGCCGGGACGAGCCCGGCCAACCCGACGACGTCGGCAGATGTGCCACCCAGTCGGTCTGCATACGCGCCGGCCGCTCGTGTCTGGCGACCCAGACTGATGTCCGGGCCCGTGAAGAGATAGGTCACCGCGGTCGTGCCGTCGCCGGTGGATGAGGGTATGTCGGTGGTGCTGTTGATCAGCGGCAAGGCGGCCAGCACGGAGTCAGAGCTGGTCTCGGTGGTTTCCTCGTTGAAGCGCGACAGGAGACGAGTGGCAGCGTCGATGGTGTCTCGTCTGGTCTGCGCTGGTAGGCCGTCCGCGTTGTGTTGGACGACGACCACCCGCGACAGGACCGGGAAGGCGAACTCATCGAAGGAGCGTTGCTCCGCCTGGATAGGCATGCTGTCCTCAGGCAGAAGTCCAGAGATTCCACCGCCGGTGATCGGTGCGCTGGGAGCCAGTCCGGTCGCCCCGGCAGCCACGATGATCCAGAACGCGACGATGGGCCACCGCAGGGCGATGACGATGCGGGCTGCTGCCCACGAGGCCCCACGAGAGTGCGTGGGCGCTGGGGACACCGTCACAAGGTCCTTTCGTCGCAGACCATGGGTGTTTCGCTCTGGGACCCCGGATCATGGTTGGGCTGGTTGATCAATAAACTAGACGGTGGTCGTCAGCGATGAGCCGCCTGAACCTCCGCGGTGGTCCTCATTTCCGACCTCCAGTTCATTTCAGCACGATGCGTGTCGACCCGCTAGAGGTCCGCGCCGATCATCCACTCATCACGAGGTAGAGGAGCGCATCATGAAGGCATTGACCTGGCAGGCCAAGAGCAAGGTCTCGGTCGAGGAGGTGCCCGACCCGCAGATCGAGCAGCCCAACGACGCGATCATCAAGGTCACCTCGACAGCCATCTGTGGTTCAGACCTCCACCTCTACGAAGTTCTGGGTGCGTTCCTCAACCCCGGGGACGTGCTCGGTCACGAGACGATGGGAGTGGTGGAAGAGGTCGGCCCGCAGGCCGGTGACCTCAAGGTGGGCGACCGGGTGGTCATCCCCTTCAACATCTCGTGCGGCTCCTGCTGGATGTGCTCGCGAGGTCTGTATGCCGCCTGTGAGACCACGCAGGTCCGCTCTCAGGGCAAGGGTGCTGCCCTGTTCGGGTTCAGCGAGCTGTACGGATCCGTGCCCGGTGGGCAGGCCGAGTACCTCCGTGTGCCCCAGGCGCAGTTCGGCCCGGTCAAGGTGCCCGATGGGGTCGCTGACGAACGCTTCCTCTACCTGTCCGACATCCTGCCGACCGCATGGCAGGCCTTCCAGTTCGCGGACGTGCCCGAGGGTGGAACCGTGGCCGTGTTCGGGCTCGGCCCGGTCGGACAGTTGGCGACCCGCATCGCGCAGCACTTCGGGTGCCGCGTGATCGGCGTGGATCTGGTCCCGGAGAGGCTCGAGCTGGCGCGAAGCCGTGGCGTTGAGGTGGTGGACCTCTCGGCGGTCGATGACGTCCCGGGGGCGATCCTCGACCTGACGAACGGGCGCGGAGCCGATGGCACCATCGACGAGGTCGGCATGGAGGCACACGGCTCACCTGTTGCCGGTGCGGTCCTCAGCGCCGCCGGCCACCTGCCCGACGCCGTTGCGAAACCGGTCACCGACACGATGGGGGTCGACCGGCTGGAAGCTCTGGTCACGGCGATCAAGTCGACGCGGCGCGGCGGCACGGTCTCCGTCTCCGGTGTCTACGGTGGCGAGAAGGACCCGATGCCGATGATGGAGATCTTCGACCGCGCTCTCACGATGCGCTTCGGGCAGTGCCATGTCCGTCAGTGGACCGACGACATCATCCGTGTCCTCGAGCAGGACGGCGACGTCCTGGGCGTCGAGGGCCTTGCCACACACAGGCTCCCGCTGGCCGAGGCGCCGGCGGCCTACGAGATGTTCCAGAAGAAGACGGACGGTTGCATCAAGGTTGTCCTCAAGCCCTGATCGTGGTGGGCCCGACCCAGACCGTCGTCTGGGCGGGGACAGCGCCGTCGAGTAGGGGCCCGGAGGAGCAGAGCAGCACCTGCCCACCCTCGAGCCGGTAGTCCGCTGTGCCGAAGTTCGTCAGGACATCCCATCCTCGATGCCGGGAGAAGCGCAGCACATCGGGGCGACCGGTGTCCTTCCACTCGAGGTCCTCGCCGACCATCAACTCCCGGCGGAGCCGAAGGGCGTCGCGGTACAGGTTCAGGGTGGAGTGCGGATCTTGCTCGAGGGTCGAAGCGGCATGCTGAGCCATCCACGAGGGCTGCGGAAGGTGCGGCTCGGCGCCGCCGAAGCCCAGGGCCGGGCCGGTGCCGTCCCAGGGGAGTGGCACTCGGCAACCGTCCCGACCGACATCGAAGCCCGGGCTCCTCGCGAAGGTGGGGTCCTGGCGGAGGCTGTCCGGTATGTCGTCGACTTCGTAGAGCCCGAGCTCCTCGCCCTGGTAGAGGTAGGCAGAGCCGGGGAGCCCGAGGAGGAACAGGGTGGCGGCGCGGGCGCTGCGCAAACCGAGCTCGCGGTCCGGTGGGTCCGCCTCCCCGAGCAGCCACTCCCGCCCAACCCTGTTCGTGGGGACGCCGTTCGCGTCGCTGGGAGGTCCTGCCCGGTGAGCTGGACCTCCCCGCCCCCGAGCTGGTCGCGTCGACCTTAGGGGCCGACGTCGTCTCTGTCGGGGCCGTCGCTGCTGCCCTGGAAGCAGCACGTGACGGCGCACTGCACATCGAGTGAGCGAATGCTTGCGACTTCAGTCCGGCAGATCCTGCACGAAGGCCGTCAGGTCGGCGGCGACCCGGTCGGGCTGCTCCCAGAGGACGAGATGACCGGTGTCGGGATAGGTGACCAGCCGTGACCCGGGAATGGCGCGGACGAGGTCATCCTGATGCTCACGGGTCAGTAGCTCGTCCCGATCACCCCACAGGACGAGGGTAGGCGCACGGACCCGAGCACCGTCGCTCGGTGGCATCGCTTCGCACAGACCGGCGAAAGTTGCGCGCCATACCCGAGCAGGTATGCCGACTCCGTCATGCACCCGGTCCTGCAGGTACCACTGTGGGACGGTGTGAAAGCGGGGAAACCAGGTCAGCGAGTCGCGGACCCACGCCTCGTCCAACGGGTCACGGAGCTGCTCGATGTCTTCGGCGAACGGAGGCCGTCCCTGCAACGTCCGGGGAGCGCCGACCAGCACCAGCCCGGCCACCCGGTCCGGGTTCATCGCCGCAACCTGCTGAGCGACATACCCGCCGCTGGAACTGCCGAGCAACACGGCGCGGGGTACGTTCAAGGCGTCCAGGAGTGCCACGACGTCCTGTGCCATCGAGGTGAGCGAATAACCGCCTTCCGGGCGGTCGGCGTCGCCGTGGCCACGCTGGTCGGGTGCCACCGCACGGACTGCGGAGGGCAGCAGGGGCAGGAGACGGTCGAAGGATCGTCGGGTCTCGGCCCAGGCATGTAGCAGGATCACCGGGGTCGCCGCGTCCGGCCCGACCGAGACGTAGGGCAGGCTCACCCCCGTGGACAGCTCAGCCCAGCGAACACCGCGGCTCATGGGCCCAGCGTATTGACGGGCGAATGGATCCGCCGTGCGATTTCGGGGGCGACGACCGCGCCTCGAGGGTCTGAGGCAGGATGCTGTGATGGCATCACCAGACTGGCCGCCGGGCTTCTTCGACCGACATGACGACAGCGACGACGCTGACTTCTACGGTCCTCCGCGCCTGGTCACCCACATCGATGACGGTGCGATCGCCGCGGTCGGCGAACTGTATGAGGAGCTGGGGGTGCCCGAGGGCAGCGTCCTGGACCTGATGTCGTCGTGGGTATCCCACCTCTCGCGGAAGCCGGCCGGGGGGCTGGTGGTGCTGGGCATGAACGAGGTCGAGCTGCAGGCGAACCCCATGGCGGACCGGGTCGTCCTGCAGGATCTGAACGTCGACACCCGGTTACCGTTCGAGGACGCGTCGTTCGATGCGGTGGTCTGCTGCGTGTCCATCGACTACCTGATCCACCCCGTCGAGGTGCTGCGCGAAGTGTCGAGGGTCCTCGCGCCCGGTGGCGTCGTGGTGCTCACCTTCAGCAACCGGTGCTTTCCGACCAAGGCGATTCGCGGGTGGCTCGACACCGACGAGGAGGGGCGGGTTGCGATCGCCCGGACCTACCTGGAGCACGCTGGATTCGCACAGGTGCAGACCGCTCTGCGGACGATGTGGCGCTGGGGGCGTGATCCCTTGTATGCCGCCTGGGCCCGATCACCCTGACGTGTGCGGCACGGTCCTGTGGGTGATGCTGCCGCGCGTCATTCACACCGGTTGGCTAGCCTCATCACCATGACACTGATGCAGCCACGTGACCTCAGCGAAACCGTCGTCGCCGTGACCGGCGCCTCCGCTGGCATCGGCCGTGCCACCACCGAGGCGTTGGTCGCTGCGGGAGCCAACGTGGTCGTTGGCGCTCGCCGTATCGAGCGCCTGACCGAGCTCGCTGAGGAGCTGGGCAGCGATCGGGTCGTGCCGGTGGAGATGGACGTACGCAACCCTGCGGACAATGCTCGCCTCGTCCAGACGGCGTTGGACACGTGGGGCCGACTTGACTCGGTGGTGGCTAACACCGGCATCGGCTCTTACGGCTCCGTGATGGATGCCAGCGATGAGGACATCCGCGCCATGGTCGACACCAACTTCACCGGCACCGTCTTCACGGTGCGGGCCGCCCTGCCCCCGATGCTCGAAGCCGGTGCCGGAGACGTCGTCATCGTCGCGTCCGTGGCCAGTTTCCGAGGGGGCCCCGATGAAGCGGTGTATGCCGGCACGAAGTTCGCGCAGCAGGGTTTCGCTGGGTCTATCGATCGCGAGCTTCGAGGGAAGGGGATACGCGTCACGACCATCAACCCTGCCGGGGTCGAGACCGAGTTCGCGATCGGCAAGGGCCGCACGGAGGGTGACCCGTCGTTGGCCGAGTACCTGCGCCCGGAGATGGTCGCCCACGCGATCGTCACCACGCTGCAGCAACCGCGCGACATGCGGACCCAGCACTGGGCGATGTGGAGCATGGGCCAGGGCAGTTGAACCGTGGCTGCCGCTGCCGCTGCTGCGGCTGAGGACGAGCGGCGCGGTTGTGGAAGGAGAGCGGCCCGGTGGACTGGACATCACCGTGCCCATCGGCCTTTCGGTGCCGGTATGACGTCTTCGCGCGGAGTGGCGTAAGTGCGCAGTGCTGAGGGCGGGGGGTCTACAGCGGCGCCCGTTTGGGACGAGGTGGTCGCTCAGGCCCCATGGCGTGGACACTCCTTTGCGGACAAGCGCACCCTGACCGGTGAGCTCGTGACGTTGCGGCCTATCCCCTCCGACGGCGCCGATACGATCGACCGCTTGGTGCGTGAGGACGACGAGATCGCTCGTCTGAATGGCTCGACTCACACCAGCACCGAAGAAGGGCAAAGCATGTCTGTAGAAGGGGTCCGCGCGGTCAACGGAGCATGGGCCAGGTCCACCGAGCGTCTGATCCTCGCGATCATCGTCAAGCCGAGTGGTGACCTCGTGCGGGCTTCGTGCCCTCATTGAGGAAGTGGGCCGGGGTCGCGGCTTGGACACCGCGGCCACCCGACTGATCGTCCAGCATGGGCTCAGGTCCGTGGGCCTACACGGCATCACCCTCGAGGTCGACGACGTCGACCCGCGCGCTCGGCACGTCCACCCGAAGGCACCGGGCGTGAGGCCCTTCTGTTCGATGGACAGTGGATCGGCGTGCACTCCATGGCCATCCTGGGGCGACTAGATCTCCTCGACGTCCGAACGTCCCGATTGGCGATCGATGACCGGTGACGGCCACTTCACGCAGGGGACGTTGTCCCTGTGGTGACCCGTCTCCTC
>JBASAN010000134.1:0-3178 GCA_049650625.1 Ornithinimicrobium sp. | reverse complement strand
TGCCGACGCCGACGTGGATGTGGCGCAGGCGGCATTGGATGCTGCGTTGGATATCGCAGCGACGGCGAATGCTGACGTGGATGCTGCCCAGGCGGCCTTGGACGCAGCCCTTGCTGCCGAGGCCGACGTCGACGTGGCACAAGCCGCTGTGAATGCGGCGCTGGATATTGCCGCGGAGGCCAACGTTGATGTGGACGCGGCCCAAGCAGCGTTGGATGCTGCGATCGACCTTGCGGCAGAGGATGACGCGGACCTGGTGCAGGTGGACCTCGACGCGGCACTCGCTGTCGTCGCCGATCTCAACGTCGAGCTGGACGACGCGCAAGTGGTCGTCGATCTCGCTCTCGAGGCGGCCAACGCACGACTGGACGCCGCACTGGCCGATATCGCGGACATCGAGATCGCCCTCGACCTCGACGTCGATAGCGCCGACTTCGACGCGGATCTCGAAGCGGTGGTCCTCGCCTGCGCGGGTGCCACCGACCCCACGTTCGTCATCGAGGGGGACACGATCACGGTGGAGGGGGGCTCGGTCGTGATCGAGATGGTCCCCAGCGCTGGTGGTTCACCGGGGACGACGGTCACGCCCCGGGCCAGCTACTCACCGAGCACGGGGACGGGCACGGGGCCGGGCAGTTTGCCTCGGACCAGTTATTCGCCAAGCGCTGCGGCAGGTAGCGCCCCCCGGACCATTCCCAGCACGACGGCGAGGTCGGCCTACCAGCCCGCACGGGCAGCCAGCGCGGTGCCGGGCGTCGCCCGCTACACCGGCTAAGACCACCGTCCTTTCGCCCTGACCAGGGAGGCCACCGACTCCCTGGTCAGGGTGACCGATATCGCTCCTGGAGGTTTGATGTCTCTGTCTCGAAAGATGCGCGCGTTGACCTGCGCCGCAGTTCTGTTCGTCAGCGCGGGCTGCAGCCCCCAGCTGGCAGAGGAGGGACCACAGTCCGCGGAGCCCTCCGAAACGCTCTCCACTGACTCGATCGCCGGTGGGTCCGGCTCAACCTCGGTCGGGGAAGACCGGGCCAGGACCACGATGGGGGCTCCTGAGCAGGTGGGTGGGTCGCTGGTCGCCACGGCTCGCGATGCCTCGGTGGAGCTGCGCGGCAACCGGGGGGGCACGGTGACGAAGACGCTGGAGAACCCCACCGCCACGGGGGTGCCCCTGACCTTCATGGTGGTGTCGACGACGAAAGACTGGGTGGAGGTGCAGCTGCCGGTCCGCCCCAACGGGTCGACGGCCTGGGTCGCCGCCGGCGAGGTCGAGCTGACCCAGGTTTCCTACTCCTTGGTGGTGTCGACGGTCGACAACACGCTGAAGCTCTATCGCGCGGATGAGCTCATGGAGACGTTCCCTGTTGCTACGGGAACAGGTGGAACCCCGACGCCCACAGGGACGTTCTATCTGACTGAGCTGATCACGCCTACGAATAAGGGGTACGGACCTTTTGCCTACGGTCTCTCGGCGTTCTCCGAGGAGCTCACGACTTTCGGTGGGGGGCCCGGGCAGATCGGGCTGCATGGCACCGATGAGACAAACAGTCTGGGTGAGTCCGTGAGCCATGGTTGCATCCGGTTGTCGAACCCGGCTATCACCAAACTCTCCGCATTGCTCCCCCTGGGCACTGCCATCGAGATCACCTAAGACGCACGGGGTTTGCCGAAGTAGTAGCAAAGGAAGACGTCTTTTGGTGAAGGCCCACTACATGTGATTCAGATTACATCTGACGTGTCGTTATCCATACCTCGCTGACCTAGGCCGAGCCCATCGGGCGCGGCCTAGGTCAGCGTCGGTTCATCACCCGTTCATGCAAAGTATCCCTGGCTAGGAGCCTGCATGGCAGGCGGTTTCGTGCGCTCCTACGCCCTCCGTTGCGGATGGTTCTTGGTCACGATGAAGGCTTCTTGTGGTCTTTCGCAGCGGGGATTCCCTGCTTAGGGCGGGGCGCTCCCGACCCTTCGCCATACAGATCTTGTTGCAATGCAAGGTAATTGCCTGGGCCCAAAACGCCCCGGGGTCTGTATTTGGCAATCCGTGGTTCATGTCTTAGTCTGCTCAAGGTAAAGACTTGACAAAGTTGATGAACGGTCAACGACCGTCGCCAGCGGCTGAAGAACCGGCGAGAGCCCCCACGAGAGAACGACCGATGACCCTTGCTTTGTGCGCGAAGAGTGACTCCGTGCAGGCTCCTCCGACTTTTCGGGAGCCCCATCGAGAGTTCGTTGTCGCCGTGGTGCCCGCTCACAACGAAGAAAGTGGGCTGGCGGACACGCTTCGCGCGCTAGCGGCCCAGTCCCGGCCCCCGGATCTGACCGTGGTGGTCTCGGACAACAGTACCGATGGGACCGTGCCGTTAGCGGGCACGTTCCCGAGGGTCGTGGTCATCGAGACCGTCAACAACACGGACAAGAAGGCAGGGGCGCTGAACCAGGTCCTGGCGAGGCTGCTTCCGCACCTCGACGGTGATGACCTGATCCTGGCCCAGGACGCAGATTCAGTGCTGTCCGACGACTTCATCGAGAACTCCGTACGTCACTTGGTGACTCGTCGGGACTACGGGGCGATCGGTGGTGTCTTCGCTGGCACAAAGGGCGGCGGCTTCGTCGGGCACCTACAGCGCAACGAGTACGCCCGGTATGCGCGGGACGTGCAGCGAATGAACGGCAAGTGCCTGGTCGTGACCGGGACCGCTGCTCTGTTTCGCGCCCACACCTTGCGGGACGTGTCCGCTGCTCGGCTGAGCGGCGCTTTGCCTTCGGGGGACGGTCAGGGTGGCGTCTACGACACGACGGTGCTGACCGAGGACAACGAACTGTCGTTCGCGTTGTTGCATCTGGGCCACAAGATCGCCTCACCGGCCGACTGCACCCTCGTGACCGAGGTGATGGAGTCCTGGTCCGATCTGTGGAAGCAGCGTTTGCGGTGGAAGCGAGGGGCCGTCGAGAACTGCCTTCAATACGGTCTGACCAGAGTGACCTGGCGCTACTGGGGCCGTCAGATTCTGACCGCTCTAGGCCTTCTTGTCACCGTGATCTACTTCGGCACCATTGTGTGGGCTTTGACAGTAGGCGGAGGCCTTCACCTTCACCCGTTCTGGGTGGGCATCACCGGTGTTTTCGTGCTGGAGCGCGTTCTCACCGTCCGATACCGAGGCTGGCGGCAGATGGTCCTGTC
>JBASAN010000133.1:0-4001 GCA_049650625.1 Ornithinimicrobium sp. | reverse complement strand
TGGGTGGACTTCGAGAACGACTACAAGACGCTGAACCCCGACTACATGGAGTCGGTCATCTGGGCGTTCAAGGAGCTCTACGACCAGGGTTTGGTCTACGAAGGCTTCCGGGTGCTGCCCTACTGCTGGAACGACCAGACGCCGCTGTCGAACCACGAGCTTCGGATGGACGAGGACGTCTACCAGATCCGTCAGGATCCGGCGGTCACCGTGGGGCTGCGGCTGGAGACCGGCGAGCTGGCGCTGATCTGGACGACGACGCCGTGGACGCTCCCGGCCAACCTGGCAATCATGGTCGATCCGGAGATCGACTATGTCGTGGTCGAGGGACCGGTGCCAGGTAGTGAGCGCAGCGGTGGCGCTCCTCGCAGCGAGCGGTACGTCATCGCCGAGGCACGGCTCTCGGCCTACGAGCGGGAGCTGGGCGCCGACGCTCCTGAGCGGATCGTCGAACGGCTCAAGGGCAGCGACCTGATCGGTCGGTCCTACACGCCGCCGTTCGGCTACTACGCCGGCCACGAGCGGGCCCACCGTGTCGTCGAGGCCGACTTCGTGACGACCACCGACGGCACCGGACTGGTCCACAGCGCCGGCGCCTTCGGTGAGGAGGACAAAGAGGTGACCGATCGCGAGGGCATCGAGCCGGTCATGCCGGTCGGTCCTGACGGCGCGTTCACGGCACCGGTCGGGGAGTACGCCGGGATGCTGGTCTTCGACGCCAACGCGCCGATCATCAGCGACCTGAAGGCGGCCACCCGCGGCCAGAGTGAGCACGGCTCGGTGACCGACGGCACCGTGCTGCTGCGGCACGAGACGTACGACCACTCCTACCCGCACTGTTGGCGCTGCCGGCAGCCGTTGATCTACAAGGCCGTCTCCAGCTGGTTCGTCGCCGTGACCCAGATCAAGGACCGCATGGTCGAGCTCAACGACGACATCACCTGGGTGCCCGAGCACATCAAGGATGGTCAGTTCGGCAAGTGGCTGTCCAACGCCCGCGACTGGTCGATCTCGCGCAACCGCTTCTGGGGTAGCCCCATCCCGGTCTGGCGCAGCGACAACCCGGAGTACCCCCGCCTCGACGTCTACGGCTCCTTCGCCGAGCTCGAGGCCGACTTCGGGGTCTCCGTGCGTGATCTGCACCGTCCGTTCGTCGACGAGCTGACCAGGCCCAACCCCGACGACCCGACCGGCCAGAGCACGATGCGCCGCGTCGAGGATGTGCTGGACGTCTGGTTCGACTCGGGGTCGAGGAGCTTTGCCCAGGTGCACTATCCGTTCGAGAACACCGAATGGTTCGAGCATCACTTCCCGGCTGATTTCATCGTCGAGTACATCGGCCAGACGCGGGGCTGGTTCTACACCCTGCACATCCTGGCCACCGCATTGTTCGACCGTCCGGCGTTCTCCACCTGCATCAGCCACGGGATCGTGCTCGGCAGTGACGGGCAGAAAATGAGCAAGTCGCTGGGCAACTACCCGGACGTGCGCGAGGTCTTCGACCGCGACGGTGCCGACGCGATGCGGTGGTTCCTGATGTCCTCGCCGATCCTGCGTGGTGGCAACCTCGTGGTCACCGAGCAGGGCATCCGCGACGAGGTGCGCCAGGTGTTGTTGCCGCTGTGGAACGCCTGGTACTTCTTCGGGCTCTACGCCAACGCCGCGTCGAGCGGCGATGGTGCCGAGGACACGGCATACCAGGCGCAGTGGTCGACCTCCTCCAGTCATCGACTGGACCGCTACCTGCTGGCCAAGACCCGTGACCTGGTCGTGGACGTGGAGCGCTCGATGGACGCATCGGACATCGCGGGGGCCTGCCTCACCGTGCGCGCCTACGTCGACGTGCTCACCAACTGGTACATCCGCCGCTCACGGCCCCGGTTCTGGGGCGCCGGAGCCCACGAGAGCGGTGACGCGGCGGACGCCTTCAACACCCTGTACACCGCGCTGGAGGTGACCTGCCGCGTGGCTGCGCCGCTCCTGCCGCTGCTGACGGAGCAGGTATGGCGCGGTCTCACCGGTGGTGAGTCGGTGCACCTGACCGACTGGCCGGCGGCTACGGATCTGCCGGCCGACGACGACCTCGTGGCGGCGATGGACGTGGCCCGCGAGGTCTGCTCCGCCACGTCGGCGCTGCGCAAGAGCAACAACCTGCGGGTGCGGCTGCCCTTGTCCCAGCTGACCGTGGTCACTGCGGCCCCGGACGGGGTGGCCGACCTGGCCGACGTCATCCGGGACGAGGTCAACGTGCGAGAGGTCCGGGTGCTGTCGATCGAGGACCCGTCCGCGGACGAGTTCGGGGTCGAGCAGCGACTGACCGTGAACGCACGAGCGGCCGGGCCCCGTCTGGGACGCGAGGTCCAGCGGGCCATCAGGGGCGCCAAGGCCGGGGACTGGACTTTGGCCGGTGACGGTGTCGTGACCTGCGGCGGGCTGGAACTGCAGGAGGGCGAGTACTCGTTGGAGACGGTCGTCTCGGTGGGTGCCGGTGCAGCCGAGGTCAGTGCCGCGACGGCGACTCTCCCCGGTGGGGGGTTCATCGTGCTCGACACTGCGGTCACCGAGGACCTCGAGCGTGAGGGGCTGGCCCGGGACCTCGTCCGGGCGGTGCAGCAGGCCCGCCGCGACGCGGATCTGGACGTGAGCGACCGAATCAGCCTGACCGTGGTCGGCGACGACGAGATCTGGCGCGCGGCGACCGAGCACCAGAACCTGGTGATGAGTGAGACCCTCACCACCCAGTTCGGGGCCGCCGGTGCTGGAACCTCCCTACCCCAGGGCGGTTCGTTCGCGGACGCCTATCGCAGCAGCGCCACCCTCGACGGGGACCGGACCGTGCACATGATGATTTCGAAGGTGAACCGATGAGCACTCAGGACGCCGGCGGCGTGGCCGAGGACCTGCTCCTACGGATGGCTCTCGTCACCGAGGAGATCATGCAGCGGGCCCCCGAGAGTGAGATCGAGCCGACCCTCGACCGCGTAGCCGAGGTCATGGACCTGATGGGCAGTCCTCAGCGCTCGTTCCCGGTCGTGCACCTGACGGGTACCAACGGCAAGACCTCCACCACCCGGATGGTGGAGCGGCTGCTGCGTGAGATGGGGCTGAACACCGGCCGGTTCACCAGCCCCCACCTGCACGACCTTCGGGAGCGGATCTCGATCGCCGGTGAGCCGATCAGCGAGCAACGGTTCCTCGACGCCTACGACGACGTGTTGCCCTTCGTGCACATGGTGGACGCGGAGTCGGTGGAGGCTGGCGGTCCCGTCATGACCTATTTCGAGGTCCTCGTGGTCGTGGCCTACGCCGCCTTCGCCGATGCGCCGGTAGATGTGGCGGTGATCGAGGTCGGTCTCGGTGGTGTCTGGGACGCCACCAATGTCGCCGACGGTCAGGTGTCGGTCATCACCCCCGTGGCCATCGACCATACGAGGTTGTTGGGTGACACGGTGGAGGCCATCGCGACGGAGAAGGCCGGCATCATCAAGCCGGGTGCGATCGCGATCGTGGGGGAGCAGCAGCCCGAGGTGATGGCGATCCTGATGGATCGCTGCGAGGAGGTGGGCGCGACCATCCAGACCCAGGGCATCGCGTTCGGGGTCACCGAGCGGGAGGTCGCCGTGGGTGGCCAGCAGGTGTCGATCCAGGGCCTGGCATCGGACTACCGCGACCTCTTCCTGCCGTTGCACGGGGCCTACCAAGCGCAGAACGCGTCCTTGGCGGTTGCGGCGGTCGAGGCGTTCGTCGGGGGAGGGGAGCAGCGGCTGACCGATGAGGTCATCCGGGGCGCCTTCGCCGACATGAGCTCGCCCGGTCGGTTGGAGATCGTCCGGCGCAGCCCCACCGTGATCGTGGACGCGGCACACAACCCAGCCGGTATGGCGGCGCTGGTCGAGGCGATGCAGGACTCGTTCACCGTCCATCGGTTGATCGGCGTTCTCGCGATTCTGGAGGAGAAGGACGCCGAGTCGATGCTCGAGCTCCTGGAGCCGATCCTGGAC
>JBASAN010000132.1:0-1778 GCA_049650625.1 Ornithinimicrobium sp. | reverse complement strand
TCAGTGGCCGTCGCGAGGAACTCGGTGACCAACAGCTGTCGCTCGGCGCGCACCGTGAGGATCTCCTGAAAGGTGGGTGGGTCGACGCGGAAGATCGACATGTCGAAGCCCATCTGATCGGCGCCGGTGAAGATCTGGCCGATCTCGTGGAACGGCTGCTCGATCTGCAGAACTCCACCGCGGAGCCAGGCGTCGGTCGCGAGGATGAGGTGGCGCAGGGTCTGGGCCAAGGACCACTCGCCCTCGACGTGGGCGTCGACCATCTCCGGCGAGGTGCCCGACACCGTCGCCTGCCAAGCGGCCTGCACGGCGACCCAACCCTCGCGTAGGCCTTCGGGGGTCTCTGCCTTCTGAAGCTCCCGGCCCGGGAACTGCCGGTTCAGCTCGGCGTCCACCAGCGGCACCACGTCGACACCGTTGACCAGGAGGCTGCCGAAGAAGAGGTCGTGGCTGTCGATGTCGAGTCCATCCACATCAACACCGCGCATGGTCACACCGCTCACATCGGAGAACCTCAGGGCGGCGCCCTTGAAGCTCGCTCGGACGAACGTCGCGCCTTCGAACTCCGTCGTGCTGGTATAGGTCGTCATCGCCCCATTTAACCGCTGAGGAGCACCGGCGGGGGAACAAACGGGCCAGAGCGCTAGTTGAGCAAGGTGTACTCAACTTCAGTGAGTCCCGGTTTGACAAGAGCTAGGGGTATGCCGCACGTTGAGTCACGGAGCATCAACCCGAAGCAGCACCACGGGCAACCACACTGACGCACTGACGCGCAGCTGGACCCGGCCCTCGACATACAGGAGTGATTGACACATGGGACGTGCAGTAGGCATCGACCTGGGCACCACCAACTCCGCAGTTGCCGTCCTTGACGGTGGCGAGCCGGAGATCATCGCCAACGCAGAAGGCGGCCGCACCACGCCGTCGGTTGTCTCATTCGCCAAGAACGGGGAGGTCCTGGTCGGCGAGATCGCCAAGCGCCAGGCCGTCACGAACGTCGACCGCACCATCCGCTCCGTCAAGCGCCACATGGGCACGGACTGGAGCCAGAAGGTCGACGACAAGGACTACACCGCACAGGAGATCAGCGCTCGCACGCTGATGAAGCTCAAGCGTGACGCCGAGTCCTACCTGGGTGACGACGTCACCGACGCCGTCATCACCGTGCCGGCCTACTTCGACGACGCCGAGCGCCAGGCGACCAAGGAAGCCGGAGAGATCGCGGGTCTGAACGTCCTGCGTATCGTCAACGAGCCGACCGCGGCCGCACTCGCCTACGGACTGGACAAGGGTAAGGAAGACGAGCAGATCCTGGTCTTCGACCTCGGTGGTGGCACGTTCGACGTGTCGTTGCTCGAGGTGGGCAAGGACCCCGACGACGGCTTCGCCACTATCCAGGTGCGTGCCACACACGGGGACAACAAGCTTGGTGGGGACGACTGGGACCAGCGGATCGTGCAGCACCTGCTCACCACCGTGAAGAACTCGACCGGCACCGACCTGTCGAGTGACAAGATCGCCATGCAGCGTCTTCGCGACGCCGCGGAGCAGGCCAAGAAGGAGCTGTCCAGCTCCTCCAGCACCAACCTGAACCTGCAGTACCTCTCGATGACCGAGTCCGGTCCGATCCACCTGGACGAGCAGCTCACCCGGGCGCAGTTCGAGAAGATGACCCAGGACCTGTTGGACCGCACGAAGTCCCCCTTCGACCAGGTCATCAAGGACGCTGGGGTCAACGTGTCCGAGATCGACCACGTGGTGTTGGTCGGTGGATCCAC
>JBASAN010000131.1:0-9239 GCA_049650625.1 Ornithinimicrobium sp. | reverse complement strand
GCGGAAGGTCCTCCCGGAGTCGTTGCCGCGGACCTCACGCACCGTCCACTGCAAACCCTGGTAGCTCACGTCGCTCGGCCCATGGTCCATCAATGGTCGACGGCTCGCCGCCCCGGCTCCCCCCGCGCCCGGGCGCTGACCCGGGCGGCGTCGCGGACGGTTGGACCTCGGCATACCGATGATCGTTTCACGTGAGCGCACTACAGTGGTCGCTCGTGCGTGTAGTGATTGCTCGATGCAGCGTGGACTATGAGGGAGCTCTACAAGCCCACCTCCCGATGGCCACCCGGTTACTGATGGTCAAGGCCGACGGATCCGTGCTGGTGCACTCCGACGGCGGGTCCTACAAGCCGTTGAACTGGATGGCCCCACCGTGCCGGATGACCGAGCTCGAGCCGCAGGACGAAGAGGCCGACGAAGGCGTCGAGTCGGTGTGGTTCGTCCAGCACGGCAAGCGCGACGACACGCTGCGGATCAAGATCTACGAGGTGCTCAGTGACACCGCACACGAGCTCGGGGTCGACCCCGGGCTGGTCAAGAGCGGCGTGGAGGCCCAGCTGCAGGAACTGTTGGCTCAGCACATCCATACCCTCGGCCCCGGCTACCGGATGCTTCGCCGTGAGTTCCCGACGGCCATCGGCCCGGTGGACATCCTGTGTCGTGACGCACTCGGGGCCACGGTCGCCGTTGAGATCAAGCGGCGCGGAGACATCGATGGAGTGGAGCAGCTCACCCGCTATCTCGAGCTGCTCAACCGTGATCCGCACATCGCGCCGGTCACCGGGGTCTTCGCCGCGCAGGTGATCCGTCCGCAGGCTCGCACGCTGGCCACGGATCGAGGCATCCGTTGTGTCACGTTGGACTACGAGGCACTCCGCGGGATCGACGACACCGACGAGCGGCTCTTCTGACGGTGTGACCCCGGTGAACGTCCCCCCGGTAGGGCAGAATCGCGGGATGACCCGCCGCGCCGCCATTGCCGCACCCAATCCGACCGCTACGCAGGCCGGCCTGGTCGCGCTGTCGCACGGCGGCAACGCGGTGGATGCGGCCATGGCAGCGATGGTCGCTGCTTCGGTGACCGAGCCCGGCATCATCAGCCCGCTGGGGGGCGCCTACCTGAACATCTGGCCCGAGGACGGCTCGCCGGTCGTGATCGACGGCAACGTTGAGATGCCAGGGCGCGGGGCCGACCGCGAGCGCTTCGGTCACGGTCTCATCGAGTGTGTGACGACCTATGGGGGCGGGCTGACGACCTTCGTGGGCCCCGGATCGGTGGCGACGCCGGGGATGCTGGCAGCGATGGGCTGGGCTCACGAGCACTACGGTCGGGCACCGTGGGCGGAGCTTTTCGATCCCGCAGTGCGTGCCGTGGAGCAGGGATTCACGGTGAGCCAGACGGCCGAGACCTACAGCGCGCTGGTGGCCAACAACATCTTCGCCTGGGATCCGGTGACCCGGGACGTGTACACCAACAGCGGAGGGCCGATGCGGGCCGGCGACCTCATCGTGGACCCCGACCTGGCGGCCGCCCTGGCCCAGATCGGGGTCGAGGGGGCCTCCGTCGCCTACACCGGGGACCTGGGGCACACGCTGGCCGACGACGTGCAGGACCGCGGTGGCCTCTTGACCCGGGCCGACCTCGCGGCCTACCAGCCCACCGTGCGCCCAGCCTTGCGGGCGAGCCTGGGGTCGTGGGACCTCGCCTGCAACCCGCCCCCGGCCATCGGAGGTCCCGTGCTGACCGCCATGCTTCGCCTGCTCGGGGATCTCGATCCGGCCAAGATCACCCCGGTGGAGGCGGCCAGGGTCATGCGCCAGGTGCTGGACCTTCGGCAGCGGGACATCGACATCGCCCCAGACCTCGAGGCGGCCGGACGCGAGCTCCTGGAGCACATCGCGGCGATGTCCGAGGAGGTGCTGCCGACCCCCGCCTCGACGGCGCATGTCTCGGTGGTCGACAGCCGCGGGATGGCCTGCTCCATCACCGCGAGCTCGGGATACGGGTCGGGGATGACGATCCAGGGCACCGGCATGCTGGCGAACAACGCCCTCGGTGAGCCGGAGCTGAACCGACGCGGGATGCACACCCTGACGCCCGGCACCCGGATGGCATCCAACATGGCACCGACCACGGCGCGGCATCGCGACGGCACGGTGCTCTCGATCGGCACTCCCGGAGCCGACCGCATCACCACGGCGCTCACACAGGTCCTGCTGCACATGTGTCTGCACGGCGAATCACTGCAGGACGCCATCGACCGGCCGCGGATGCATGTGCGCCACCTGGACGACGGCACGGTCCGGATCGACCACGAGCGCGATGCCGATCTCTCCCGTGCGCTCGTCGAGGCCGGCATGCCGCTGTTCGAGCACGAGCCGCACGCCATGTTCTTCGGTGGCGTCGGTGGGGCCATCCGACACGGGGACGGAGCTCTGAGCGCAGGCGCCGACCCCCGCCGAGCTGCAGCGACGGCCGTGGGATGAGCGCGTCCCTCCTGCACCATCCCAGTGACGACGAGCTCCGCGGAGCCGGTGCTCTGAAATGGTCGATCGACCCCCCGGGGGTCATCCCCGCCTGGGTGGCCGAGATGGACCTGGGCCTGGCCGAGCCCATCCACCGGGCCGTTCGCGACTACGCCGATCGGGGCATTTTCGGCTACGCCGACCCGAAGGGCCGCGCGCTCGTGGGGGAAGCACTCTCCGGGTTCGCGCTGCGCCGGTGGGGACACCACATCGACCCCGATCGGGTGCTGCTCGTCGGCGACGTGATGGACGGCCTGACCCTGACCTTGCAGCACGTGGCGCCGGCCGCGCCCGTCATCATCCCGACGCCTGTCTACCCGCCGTTCTTCGTCGTGACGCAGGCCCTCGGTCTCGAGATCCGGGCCGTGCCGCTCATCCGGTCCTGCGAATCGCGACCCGACGGCGGGGCCGCTCGCGCCCCGCTCGTCCTGGACCTGGAAGCCATCGAGGAGGAAGCACGCAGGGGGGCCAGGACCCTTCTACTGTGTCAGCCGCACAACCCGGTCGGTCGGTCCTACTCGCGCCCTGAGCTGCTGGCTCTTCGCGACATCGTGGAACGCTGGGGCGTGCACGTGATCAGTGACGAGATCCACGCTCCGCTCACCCTGCCCGGTGTGGAGTTCGTGCCCTACGCCAGCGTGGCCTCCGCCGACGCCGCAGTGACCACCCTCATCTCGGCCACCAAGGCCTTCTCCATGCCGGGACTGCGGTGCGCGCAGCTCATCAGTCACCGGGCCCGCGACCACGACACCCTGACCGGCCTGCACCCGGTGCTGAACCATTCGATGACCACCATCGGACAACAGGCGACGGTGGCGGCCTACACCGCCGGGGAAGCGTGGCTGGATGAGGTGTGTCGCACCGTCGCCGAGGCTCATGAACGGTTCAGAGACGCACTCGACCAGAGGCTGCCCAAGATTGATGTCGAGGTCGCAGAGGCAACCTATCTGGCGTGGTTGAACGTCCGGGGGCTGCGGGTCGAGGACCCGGTCGCCGCCGCCCTCACGCACGGCGTCCGGGTCGACAGTCAAGGTGAGGGGTACGGGCCGGGCAGTCGCGACCACATCCGGGTCAACCTCGCCACGTCGTCACCGCGACTGGACCGGCTGGTCGATCGCCTCTGCACGGCATGGGACGCCGGTTCGTCGACGAGCTCGTGAACCGCCTGCGAGGATGGGCCCATGGTTACCCTCTCGCGCATCTATACCCGCACCGGTGACGACGGCACGACGTCACTGGGTGACTTCAGTCGGACCACCAAGATGGATCCCCGACTGGTCGCCTACGCCGACACCGACGAGGCCAACAGCGCCCTCGGGATCGCTGCCACCTCGGGTGACGTCCCCAAGGCGATGGCGGCCGTCATCCGACGCGTCCAGAACGACCTCTTCGACGTCGGAGCCGACCTGTGCACCCCACTCCTGGAGGTGCACGAACACCCGCCCCTGCGAGTCCAACAGCAGTGGATCGAAGAGCTGGAGAGGGACTGCGATCTGTTCAACGAAGGACTGCCGCCACTGCGCTCCTTCATCCTGCCCGGCGGATCAGCGCTGGCCTCGGCCCTGCACCTGGCTCGGACCGTCACGCGTCGCGCCGAGCGCTCCACCTGGCATGCCATCGACACCTACGGCACCACGGCGGCGACCCCTGAGGCTGAGGGCGGGACGGGAGGGGTCAATCCGTTGACCGCGACCTATCTGAACCGGCTCTCGGACCTTCTCTTCATCCTGTCGCGAGCTGCAAATACGCAAGGCTCCGGAGACGTGCTGTGGGTCCCGGGCGGAGGCCGTGAGTCCTCGGCGCAGGAGCAGGGCGAAAGCTAGGCGTAGAGGCTCTACGCCACGTTGGCGTGCGAGCCGGGCGGAACGGCCTCGACCCATGACCGCAGTGCCGTATACCGCCCGGCCGTGACCGCGAGCTCGAAACTGCGGTGGCCGTAGTGGCACGGCACGCTCATCATCTCGACCCCCCGCAGCCCCTTGGCGACGTCCGCGCCGTCCACCGGAAGTCCGATATTCACCACCAGCGCGAAGCGCTCCCAACACTCGCTCCGTGACGCGAAAAGACCGCCTGATCGGGTGTAGATCAGGCGGTCTTCCTCGTAGGTCAAGGTGCCTACAGACCACGGCTCGCTGCGGTCGCGGCGGTAGCCACACTGCATCCGCCCGGTGGACCCGGCGGACCGCCCGAACGAGGCGAACGCCCACCAGGCCACCAGAAGCACGACAGCGATCAGCACCATCGTGACCAGGATGACGGCGAACAGTGCTGAGCTCATGAGTCGAACCTAGGACGAACTGCTCATGCTGGACGCGTCCACGGTGTCTGCCACGATGGTGATCCGGTCATGGTCCACCGACAGGAAACCATGGTCGATGGTCACCGTCTCGATGCCACTCGCACCATCGATCCTTACCTCGCCGCCCACGAGAACTCCGAGGACAGGGGTATGACCGGGCATGATGCCCAGGTCACCCTCACTGCTCCGGACGCGGACCAGATTGGCTTCGCCTTCCCATACGGTGCGGTCGGCAGCCACCAGCGAAACGTTCAGTTGACTCATCTAGGACTTCCTTCAGCGCAGACATGATGCACGGATTCAACTAAGTGTACGGCGTGAACTCAGTTGTTCTTCTCCAGGTCTGCGGCCTGACGCTCGACGTCGTCGAGCCCACCACACATGAAGAACGCCTGCTCGGGGAAGTGGTCGTACTCCCCGTCCGCAACCTTCGTGAACGCTTCGATCGTCTCCTCCAGCGGGACCGTGGAGCCCTCGAGGCCGGTGAACTGCTTGGCCACGTAGGTGTTCTGCGACAGGAAGCGTCCGATCCGGCGGGCGCGGCCCACGAGGATCTTGTCCTCTTCGGAGAGCTCGTCGATCCCGAGGATCGCGATGATGTCCTGAAGCTCCTTGTAGCGCTGGAGAATCGACTTCACGCGCACCGCCGTGTCGTAGTGCTCCTGCGTGATATAGCGGGGGTCCAGGATGCGGCTGGTCGAGGTCAGCGGGTCGACCGCAGGGTAGATGCCCTGCGAGGCGATGGGCCGGGACAGCTCGGTCGTCGCGTCCAGGTGAGCGAACGTCGTCGCGGGTGCCGGGTCGGTGTAGTCGTCAGCCGGCACGTAGATCGCCTGCATGGAAGTGATCGAGTGACCGCGGGTCGAGGTGATGCGTTCCTGCAGCACACCCATCTCGTCGGCCAGGGTGGGCTGGTAGCCCACCGCGGACGGCATACGACCCAGCAGCGTGGACACCTCCGAGCCGGCCTGCGTGAAGCGGAAGATGTTGTCGATGAACAACAGCACGTCCTGCTTCTGAACGTCCCGGAAGTACTCGGCCATCGTCAGCGCCGACAACGCTACCCGCAGCCGAGTGCCCGGCGGCTCGTCCATCTGACCGAAGACCAGCGCGGTCTGTCCCAGAACGCCGGCTTCTTCCATCTCGACGATGAGGTCATTGCCCTCACGGGTCCGCTCGCCCACTCCGGCGAAGACGGACACACCACCGTGGTCACGGGCGACTCGGGCGATCATCTCCTGGATCAGCACGGTCTTGCCGACGCCGGCGCCACCGAACAGACCGATCTTCCCACCCAGGACGTACGGGGTGAGCAAGTCGATGACCTTGATGCCGGTCTGGAACATCTGCGTCTTGGGCTCCAGCTGATCGAAGGCCGGGGCCGGACGGTGGATACCCCAGCGCTCACCGACCTCCAGCTTCTCGTCGCCTTCGAGGTTCAGGCAGACACCCGTGGTGTTGAACACCTTGCCGAGGGTGACATCGCCGACCGGCACCGTGATCGGGCCGCCGGAGTCCTGCACCGACGAACCTCGGACCAGACCGTCCGTGGGCTGCAAGGAGATGGCGCGCACCATGTTGTCCCCGATGTCCTGAGCGACCTCGAGGTTCAACGTGCGGGTCTGCCCCGAGAGCTCGACCTCGGCCGTCAAGAGGTTGTACATCTCGGGAATCTGCCCGGGGGGGAACTCGACATCGACGACCGGGCCGATGATTCGAGCCAGACGGCCGACGCCGCCCTGGGTGTGCTCCTGCTCGGGAGCCTCAGTGGTAGCAGTGCTCATAGTTCAGTGCTTCCTTCTCACTTGGCCTCGGCGAGGGCGGTTGCGCCACCCACGATTTCGCTGATTTCTTGGGTGATCTCGGCCTGGCGCGCTTGGTTGGCCAGCCGGGTATAGGTCTTGATCAGTTCTTCGGCGTTGTCGGTGGCGGACTTCATCGCCCGCTGACGGGCCGCCAGCTCCGAAGCCGCGGCCTGCAACAGGAAGTTGTAGATCCGTGAGGTGACGTACTTCGGCAGAAGCTCGTCGAGCACCTCCGCCGCCGAAGGCTCGAACTCGTAGAGCGGGAAGACGTCGCTGGACTCGGCGGGCTTCTCCCCCTCTGCCACCTCCAACGGCAGCAGACGCACGACCTCGACCTCCTGGCTCACCATGTTGACGAACCGGGTGGAGACGATATGGAGCTCGTCGACACCCCCGTTCTCCGAGCCGGCGATGAAGTCCTGCACCAGACGGGTGCCGATCTCCTTCGCCGCCTCGAACGTCGGCGCGTCGGAGAATCCGGACCAACTATGCGCATAGTCACGTCGGCGGAACCGGAAGAAGCCCTCGGCCTTGCGCCCGGCCAGGTAGGGCACGACCTCGCGCCCGTCACCCTGCAAGAGCTCACGGAGCTGCTCACTGCGCTTCAGCACGTTCGCCGAGTAGGCACCGGCCAGACCGCGGTCGCTGGTGATGATCAGCATCCCGGCCTTGCTCGGGTTCTCCCGTTCGGTGGTCAACGGATGGTCCACATTGGAGAACGTAGCCACCGCCGACACCGCACGGGTGATCGCCCGAGCGTACGGGGTCGTCTCGTTCACTCGCTGGCGGGCCTTGACCACCCGGGACGCGGCGATCAGCTCCATGGCGCGAGTGATCTTCTTCATCGACTTGATGGACGTGGTCCGTTGTCGATACTCCCGCTGTTGGGCTCCCATATCCTCCCCCTCAGCGCTTCTGGGTGGTGATCTGCTCTTGCTCCACGTCGTCCTCGTCCATGGCCTCGACGTTGTCGTCTTCTTCGTCGCTACCCGGGCGGATGCCGCCGTCTTCGCTAGCACTGAACTGCTTCTTGAAGTCCTCCATCGCGCTCTCGAGCGTGTTGGAGGTGTCGTCACCCAGCTTGCCGCTCTCGCGGATGCCGTCCAGCATCTCGGACTGCTCACGACGCAGGTAGTCCAGGAACTCACGCTCGAAGCGCCGGATGTCCTCCGTGGGCACGCTGTCCAGGTGGCCCTGGGTCCCCGCCCAGATGATCGCCACCTGCTCCTGGATCGGCAGCGGAGAGGACTGCGGCTGCTTGAGCAGCTCGACCATCCGCGCCCCGCGATCCAGCTGCGCGCGCGATGCGGCATCCAGGTCGGAGGCGAACATGGCGAAGGCCTCCATCTCGCGGAACTGAGCCAGGTCGACCTTCAGTCGTCCGGACACGCTCTTCATCGCCTTGATCTGCGCGGCACCGCCGACTCGGGACACCGAGATGCCCACGTCGATGGCGGGGCGCACGTTGGCGTTGAACAGGTCACCCTGCAGGTAGATCTGCCCGTCGGTGATGGAGATGACGTTCGTCGGGATGAACGCCGCGACGTCGCCGGCTTTGGTCTCGATGATCGGCAGCCCGGTCATCGAGCCCGCCCCGAGCTCGTCCGACAGCTTGGCGCAGCGCTCCAACAGACGTGAGTGCAGGTAGAAGACGTCGCCGGGGTACGCCTCGCGCCCCGGCGGACGACGCAGCAGCAGCGACACAGCGCGGTAGGCCTCAGCCTGCTTGGAGAGGTCGTCGAAGACGATCAGGACGTGCTTGCCCTGGTACATCCAGTGCTGGCCGATGGCTGAGCCGGTGTAGGGGGCGAGGTACTTGAAGCCAGCCGAGTCCGAAGCCGGAGCGGCAACGATGGTGGTGTAGTCCAGCGCGCCGTTCTCTTCCAGCGTGCTGCGCACTCCCGCGATCGTCGAAGCCTTCTGACCGATGGCGACATAGATGCAGCGGACCTGCTTGTCGGGGTCACCGGACTCCCAGTTCTGCCGCTGGTTGAGGATCGTGTCGACGGCCACCGTCGTCTTGCCCGTCTGACGGTCGCCGATGATCAGCTGACGCTGTCCCCGACCGATCGGGATCATGGCATCCACAGCCTTGATCCCGGTCTGCAGGGGCTCGTGGACCGACTTGCGGTCCATCACACCCGGGGCCTGGAGCTCCAGCTCACGACGTTCGTCCGACTCGACGTCCCCCAGGCCGTCGATCGGCTGTCCGAGCGGGTCGACGACCCGGCCCAGGTAGGAGTCCCCCACCGGCACGGACAGTACCTCGCCCGTGCGGCGCACCTCCTGGCCCTCATCGATCCCAGCGAAGTCGCCCAGGATGACGACACCGATCTCGTGGACGTCGAGGTTCAACGCCAGTCCCAGCGTGCCGTCCTCGAACCTCAACAGCTCGTTGGTCATGCACGAGGGCAGACCCTCCACGTGTGCAATACCGTCTCCGGCATCGGACACCCGGCCGACCTCTTCGCGAGAGGCGGCATTGGGGTCGTACGACTTTACGAATGAGTCAAGTGCGTCGCGGATTTCCTCCGGACGGATGGTCAACTCCGTCATTGTCTTCTCCTCGTTGATGTCCCGCAGCACGCGAGAGGTAGTGCTTGGTCAGT
>JBASAN010000130.1:0-2206 GCA_049650625.1 Ornithinimicrobium sp. | reverse complement strand
CTGGGATCTCAGGGCCAGCCGCGTTGACGCGGTACAGCACATTGCTGCTAGCACTCTTGTTATTGACCAGGTACACGTTGCTGGGCAGGTCGCCGGTCTCTCCCGGCCCCTGCTGGATGCCCCCTTGGAGGGGGAAGAACGCCAAGCGGGGTCGCCGATAGCGGAAGTCACCAATGAACTCCGTGTCGCTCCCGACCCACACCCCGGCATCAGTCACGGTAATAGCCTCCGCGCCAACCCCGCGCGGGTTGCGTCCGGGGTTCCAGGACACAGGCACACCGTTCTCCGGGTCCATCGCACCGAGTCCAGGACGGGGAACAGCGCCAGCGCCAGCACTGTCACGCCCGTTGGGATTGTTCATCCACCGCTGGTGGCCACCCGTGTAGATGGCCGCACCGCTGGTGGCCACGCTGAGGAAGGTGTCTCCACCTGAAGGGTCGATCCAGTCCGCCTTGACGTCCTGACCGGTGTTCGCCACATCCCAACGGGTCACCGTGTCGCACAGCGTGCCCGAGAACGGCCCGCCGGTCGTCGCGACAGTGACGTAGCTGCCGTCGGGAGCGAAGTCGATGTCGCGCATGTACGTGTCAAAGGCTCGCGATGCACAGGTTGCTTCGTAGCCCCACGTTCGCCAATCGGCGCGTACCGCAGCGGTCGACCCAGTCAGATCGATCATGACCATCTGGTCCCGGTCCAGCCCATCAGCCTTCTTAAAGTTTCCGATAACGGACATCTGGGTGCCCGTTCGGTTGACTGCGAATGCCTTGGCACCCACGGGCGCCCGAGCCTGGCCGGTTTGACCCGTGTAGTTGTGGTTCTCGGTGAGGTTGACCGAGAGGAAGTCTTCTCGGGCCCCCGTCGTGGCGTTCAGGGCCACAAGGCCGCCGAAGGGTTGGCCTCCGACCTTGGTGAAAACGCCGGCAACGTAGAGCCGGTTGTCGATCCTCTGCAGATCCTGAACAGCACCGTTCATCGCAGGCACGTCAAAGGACGTCACCACCGACCCGGTGTCCACGTTGACCAGCAGTACCTTGCCGCTAACGCCGTTGATGCCTTTGAAGGCACCCCCGATGTACACCGTTCCCGGAGTCGGACCTGGCTCGACTGCACGAACTTCACCGTCCGGGACCGGCGAGAAGCCAGAGTTGATCTGGCCGTTCGTCGCGTTGAACGCGAAAACGTTGGCACGGTTCATGGTTGGGGACCCACTGCTGGGAGCCACCTGGGAGAAGTCTCCCCCCACCACCATCGTGTTTCCAACCTGCGCGATGTCGTAAGTCCGTCCATCCAGGATCCGCGGAGTCCAATCGGCCGGCACATCGGAGACGGTCCGATCGTGCAGGGCGGACCCGGGTGCGGCCGTGGGCAGCGAGACAGTCCCTATTGGGGGCGCCTGAGGAGTGACGGAAGCGGCCTGGGCTACGGCGCCGCCGCCGGTCAGGAGCATCGCGGACACGAGCGTGGAAGCGACGAGGCGCAAAGAACGGAGTGTTTTCACAAGAGATCATTTCTGAGAGGGCGACCCCCCTCCGGGGCGCTGCGACTAGTATGCAGCAAAACCCAGACAAAATCTAGATAAACACCTAGTTTACTTTACCTCTGCTTTACCTACGACTGGCGCGACCCTGACCTAGAGGGCTAACACCATGAGCCACATCGCATCTCACTCGTTGATAGTGAAGTAGGGGTTGGCCACTGCCCCATTGAACTGATCACTTGCCTTCTCCACGACTTCGCCTCGGACGGTCAGTTTGCCCCCCACCGACATCGGCTGCTTCACATCTTCCCAGGTGATAGACCCTGTTGTCCCTTGTCCGCTGTCATCCGCGAGCTCTCTGAAGCGCCCATCGTCATAGCGCAGGACGACAAGCCGGACCTCATCACCCTGACGCGAGCATTGCACCGCGTACCAGACGTCCGCATCCACCCGCAGGGAGGATTTTACCTGGACCACGCCCCCTGCCCCCTCGATCCGGCACGAGGGGGTGCGCTTGTCGATATCGATCTTGTATTGAGCACCGTCGCCGAACAGGCCCCGCTGGATGAGGTTGTCGCCGTTGTCTGTGGGATCACCCGTCGTCGCCTCATCGTGGCGGAACTCGGCACCGAACTCGAAGCCCTCTTCGTCAGGGGCGAGCACATCGACCTCGCTGGCGTTTCGGACCCGAAGGATCGCCCGCCGACCTAGGGCGGGATCGTCATAGGC
>JBASAN010000129.1:0-2645 GCA_049650625.1 Ornithinimicrobium sp. | reverse complement strand
CGGTGCGGGCGCGGGTGGACGACGAGCCGTGGCGGCTGGTGCGCGTCGCGCCGCTGGAGGTGGCCGGACCCGTCACTGCCGGCCCGTTCTGCTGCGCACCGACCCGGGCCGGGCTGACGGTGCACTTCACGTCTTGGCGTCGTACGCCGCCGGACGCCAATCTGCACCCAGAGGACTGAGCCTCCCGCGCGATCTCGAGGCGGCGGGTGCCAGGAAGCATGTCGGGCTCGCGTTGAGACGCGGCCAGGGGGTCGCCGTGGCCCAACGCTCGGTCACGGCAGATGCGGTGAAGTGACGCAGTTGCGACCGTCTTAGATACGCGTCGCCAACAGAGTCTCGGCACCCGTCCCGCTAGGTGACCCCGGGGTCAGTGTCTCCTGACGCGAATCGTGCTCCAGAACCTCGGTGGCACGCCATCGGCAACACCCGCTCGAGCCAGGCGACCGTCCGTGAGAGCCCCGCGCGTGCTGCCACGGCTGCATGGTGATGGCGGCGCCGCCAACTCTTGGATTACTGTGGTTTCATGTAGGCCTACGAGCACCACGAAAGTGGTCGGTCACCCATCCGTCGGTCACATGGCTGGCCGGTCTGAAGCGCAAGGAGTGTCGATGCCTCACCTTGAAGAGGAGGACGTGGACTAGTTCACGTCAGTCTACCCTCGAGAGGAGCGACTGCTACCGTCGTAACGCGGTCAAGCGTCTACGATCCAGGTCTTTCCGCTCCTCTCGAAGGCGTCTTGAGTTAAAGTCGTTGACTAAAGACTCAAGCGCGGTGAACGCGTTAGCCTGTCGTCTGAGCTCGTTCGTAGCGGTTCGCCGGGCGTCAATATAGGCCCTGTTTCTCTCAAACTCGCGAACAATAATCGTACCGCCCAGTTCTCGCAGCGTCGAAGCGTCAAAAACGCCCAGATTGACACCCACGGCGATACGCTCGAGTCCGTTGAGGATGCTCACCACAGCGCGACCGGCTTCGCCCCTGATCGCCGGATCCGTCAGATCGATGTCTCCCTCGACGACCGGCGCATTGTCCGCTATGGCGCGCCCAACAATGGCGGTGAGCGCCTGCATCGAGAGCAATCTAGTTGCCGTGCGCCGCGCAGCATTGTTCTTGTCTGACCACTCGATCCATACCGCCAAAGTCGACTCTCGCCGCTGACGCCGCCAGTTGAAAGATAGGCTTACGCTAGTTGCAACGAGGCTTAGCAACGCGATGAGGGCAGCAACCACTGGAGCGCTCGCCCGAACTGACTTCACGAAGTTGTCGTCTTGGTTTATTCGGTACGCGACCGCTAGACACGCCACAGCAATCACGAGTCCCGAAAGCACGAGGATCCAACGGGTCAAACTCCAAAAACGCACATCCGGCATGGCCGAAGTTTAGTCGAACCTTTAGACGTTCGGACACCCTCGTCCGTGACATGGTCGCAAACCGCGTGTACCACGGAGCCGTGGATATACCTGTTCGATCGTTCGGGCTTGCCTAATAGTCTGACACCGCTGAGCTCTACGGAGGCGCGAAAAGTCGAGGCCGACGCCAACTCTGCGGGGGCAACGCTGGCGTCCAATTGCGATCGAATGGGTCAGGTCACACTGACACCGATTCGTGCAGCAGACCCATCCCAACTACGGGCCTGGTGGCCTTCGCAGCGATGTGACGCGCCAGGCCAAGTTCACGACGCCGCCCACGTGACGCCCACCCCGGCCACACCCCGACATGACGCAGCCACTCCGCTGTCGTCCTCCTCCTCGGACCCGCCCCGCGCCCGTCCTCCGCGCCGGCCGCGACCTGGGTCAGGCCACCGACGACGTCCTCACCCGCCTGCGTGAGGATCAGCGCAGGGAGCAGACATGACCGCCACCCACGGCACCCCCAGCACCGCCCCCACCCCCAGCGCCTCGACGACCCGGGACGTCGACGTCGAGCTGCTCCAGCAGGTCGCGCAGCGGGTGCGGTGGCTGTCCACCGCGATCGTCGAGGCCGCCAACAACGGGCGCCCCAACAGCTCGGGGGTCAAGGTCGGGGGTCACCAGGCCTCGTCCGCCTCGATCGTCGAGGTGATGGTGTCGCTGTGGTTCCACGAGCTGACCCGAGGCGACCGCGTCTCGGTCAAGCCGCACGCCTCACCCGTGCTGCACGCGATCAACTACCTGCTCGGCGACCTCGACGAGAAGTACCTGCCGACCCTGCGGGAGAAGGGCGGCCTGCAGAGCTACCCCAGCCGGCTCAAGGACCCCGACACCGTCGACTTCTCGACCGGCTCGGTCGGCATCGGCGCCACCGCCGGCATCTGGGCCGCCCTTGCTCACCGCTACCTGCGCTCGCAGGTCGTCGACGCGCCCGTCGCCGGGCGGTTCATCAGCCTGCTCGGTGACGCCGAGCTCGATGAGGGCGCGATCTGGGAGGCGATCGCCGACCCGTCCGTGCCGCACCTGGGCGAGGTGATGTGGATCGTCGACCTCAACCGCCAGTCGCTCGACCGGGTCGTGCCCGACATCCAGATCCAGCGCCTCCAGGGCATGTTCGCCGCCGCCGGCTGGGAGAACGTCACGCTCAAGTGGGGGCGCCGGATCAGCGCGTTGTTCGAGCGTCCCGGCGGCGACGAGCTGCGCGCCCGGCTCGAGGGCATGCCGAACGAGGAGTACCAG
>JBASAN010000128.1:0-2786 GCA_049650625.1 Ornithinimicrobium sp. | reverse complement strand
CGGTGAGGGACATCCGGTCATCAACCTGCACCATGTGGCTGAGCGTCCCCATCACCTGCGGCCGCTTCTGGAGCGCCTTCACCTGACGCTCGATGCGCTGCGGATGAGACCAGTCGTCACTACCTTGGAACGTCACGAACTCGCCGCGTGCGTGCGCCAAGCCCATGTTCATGGCGGCATAGGCTCCTGCGTTGCGCTCACTACGAAGGACGCGAGCGCGCGGATCCAGATCCGCCCATCGCAGCAGGGTGTCCCGTCCATGAGACCCGGAGCCGTCGTCGCAGATCAGCACCTCGAGGTTGGTCCAGGACTGGCGCGTGATCGACGCGAGAGAAAAAGCCGGACCCTCGTCAGGCTCGAACACGGGGATGACGACGCTCACCAACGGTCCAACGATGCTGGATGGGCGGGTCTGGGCTTCCACGCGATGCAGCGGATCGGTGGGACCGTCGGGCAGGCTCAGGGCTGAGAGTCCGCCCTCGGTGAAAGCCCGAGACAGCTCAGCGAGCCACACTGACTCTGCGCCGTCCACCGCGGGGTCGATGGGGCCGGGGTGGTCACGATAGGGATTCAGCTCATCGACCGACACTCTCCAACTGCGGCTCTCCACCGCATTGCTGCGCACAAAGGGATAGGGCCGGGTCGAACCGCTCAGGTGGTGCGCGTCCAGCCACAGATCGCGATGCTCAGGGGCCATGTCGTGGTGAGGCTCGGCCTCGTGAGCGACCTCGAGGAGCCGGACGATGTCGTGCATGGTCACCTGATGGCGCATGCCTTTGGCGTCGATGACCGAGGCTGCGGCGAGGGCGAAGGCCGCCAGCCATTCAGGATTGACGCCCCGTGCGTGCTGGCTTCCGTCCCCACTTGTGCCCTGATCACCGGAGATCGACGGGTTGCGTGACCAGGTCATCATGGCGGCCGCATCCGTGACCTCGTCCATGGCTAGTCTGGCGAGCAGGTCAAGGTAGCCGGAGGCCGGGTGTCGGGCCACAAGCCGAGAGACGGCGGGCGCACTCAGCGAAGGGGAGCCGCAGTGGGCCTGAGCCATACAGCCTCCCGGGTTCTCATGGTCTCGTCACGCCCAGCGCTGATGCTGTGATGCTACTGGCCGTGACGGTCAGTACTGGCGTTTTCGCGCGTGTGGTGTCCTCTTTCTATGCTGGTCCCCAGCGCGGCGAGTTCGGCGTCGCCATCCCGCACCCGATTGTCCCACTTTGGAGAGGTCCGCTGAGTGACGTCCACTGACACCAGGTCACGCACCGGGGTCATCCGACCGACGGGCTATCGACCGGATATCGAGGGCATGCGCTCGGTAGCGATTGGTCTGGTCCTGCTCTATCACGCCGGCCTTCCGTTCCTTCCGGGGGGATTTGTGGGCGTGGACGTGTTCTTCGTGATCTCGGGGTTCCTGATTACCGGTTTGCTGATCCGAGAGCTGGAGAAGAACGGTCGGGTGTCACTGTCCCGGTTCTACGCACGTCGTGCGAAGCGACTGCTGCCCGCAACGGCTGTCGTCCTGGTGACCACGGCTTTCTTGACCTGGCTGACGACCCCGGTTGTGGAATGGCGCACCTTCGGACTGGACATCACGGGGGCTGCGCTCTACGTCGTCAACTGGGTGTTGGCCGCGCGCGCGGTCGACTACCAGGCCGAGGACGTCGGAGTCTCCCCCGTTCAGCATTTTTGGTCCCTGGCGGTGGAGGAACAGTTCTATATCGTCTGGCCGCTGCTCCTCATCGCGGTCGGATGGTGGGTAGCCAAGCGATCAGGGGCGCGCCTGCGTCCCGTGATGCTGGTCGCCATCATGGTGGTGATCGTCCCCTCCTTCGTGTGGTCTCTGCACCTGACCGGTGCCGATCCGGAGCGAGCGTTCTTCGTCAGCACCACGCGACTATGGGAGCTGGGGATCGGAGCCTTCGTGGCTATCGGCTCGCTCGTGTGGACCCGCATTCCGAGGCTCGTCGCGATCGTCGCTGGATGGTTGGGTCTTGCGGCGGTGGTGGTCAGCGGCTTGTTCGTCACCTCCGCGACCGACTGGCCGGGGTATGCCGCCTTGCTGCCGACCCTGGGTACGGCTGCAGTCATCATCGCGGGGTTCGCGAGTGGGCCCGCCGGCCCCGCCGGCCTCTTGGCCCTTCGCCCGGCGGTATGGGTGGGGGGACTGTCCTACTCCCTCTACCTCTGGCACTGGCCGCTCTTGGTCAGCGCGGAGGCGCAGTGGGGCGACCTCGGAGTTCTTCGTGGAATGCTGGTCGTCCTCTTCTCATTCGTGCCGGCATACCTGTGCTATCGCTTTATCGAGAATCCGATCCGTTTCGCCGAGCCGCTGGCGCGCTCGAATCGTCTGACTTTGTCCATGGGGGCCAACTGCACCGCGGTTGGAGTACTGGCAGGGCTGATGCTCGTGCTGTCGGTGCCATCGACCGCAGCCCCCACCGGGGGTTCAGCAGCGGGGCAGGGCGCGTCCGTGCTGAGCGGCCAGGCGGGGAGCGGTAAAGAGCCCGACGAGGCGGCGGCGTCGGCCGGTGAGACCCCGGCGCCCGGCTCGGTGGGCAGCCTGGAGGGTGTCACCGGGTTCGTGCCGGCCGCTATCGATGCCACCGCAGACATCCCACCGCGTCCGGAGGAGGAGGGCTGCCAGGTGGACCAGGTGAGCTCGGAACCGATCCGGTGTGAGTACGGCGACCCCGACGGTGCTATCACCATCGCGGTGGTGGGGGACTCCAAGATCGTCCAGTGGCAGACTGTTCTGGAAGATATCGCCGAAGAGCAGGGCTGGCACATGG
>JBASAN010000127.1:0-1824 GCA_049650625.1 Ornithinimicrobium sp. | reverse complement strand
CTCCTGCCGCCTTCGTCGCCTTCGACCTCCTGTCGCTGGGTAGCGATGACCTCAGAGAGCGTCCAATGCGGGAGCGGCGCTCGCTGCTCGTGGAGGCGTTCCGGCAGGCCCGACCTCCTATCCATCTCACGCCGCTGACCGAGGACGCCGACGAGGCCGCGCAGTGGTTCGACCGCTTCGAGGGGGCCGGGCTGGACGGGTTGATCGCCAAGGCGCCGGACCTGACCTACCAGAGCGACAAACGGGTGATGACCAAGATCAAGCACGTACGGACGGCCGACTGCGTGGTGGCGGGATACCGCGTGCACAAGTCCGGGCCCGAGGCGATCGGGTCGCTGCTGCTGGGGCTCTACGACGACCACGGCACCTTGGCCAGCGTCGGGGTCGTCGGCGCACTGCCCATGGCCAAGCGGCGCGAGCTCTTCTCCGAGCTCCAGCCGCTGGTCGCGGCCTGGGAGGACCACCCGTGGAACTGGGGAGCCCACGAGGCAGGGGAGCGCACCCCGCGCAAGAACGAGACCTCCCGGTGGAACGCCGGCAAGGACCTGTCCTTCGTCCCCCTGCGGCCGGAACGGGTGCTGGAGGTCAAGTACGACTACATGGAGGGCGCACGCTTTCGTCATACCGCGCAGTTCGTGCGTTGGCGTCCGGACCGCGAGCCGGGCAGCTGCACCTACAGCCAGCTCGAGCATCCCGTCGAGTTCGACCTCGCAGACGTGCTGGGAGCGCACCGATGAGTGGCTTCAGTCCCAAAGCGGCCACGGCGACGGCCATCACGGGGATCAGTCTCGGCGTCATCTCGGCAGTGACCTCGTTGAGCATCGCCACCTACTTCGCCCGCCGGATCATCACCCCGGAGCATGAGAAGAAGGACAACGTCGAGATCCTGGAGGTGGGTGAGGGCACCGTCACCCTGAGGGCCGAACCGCACACGGTGGCCGATGGTCGATACGGGCTTTGGCTGGAGCGCGGGGCCGGGCATGTCCGACTCGGGGACGTGCTCGAGCGAGACGACAAGGCCGGCCATCCCACCGTCAAACGGGCGGTCCTGGGCGTCGACTTCGGCGACCTGCAGCCGGGTCCGGCTCGGTGGAACTCCTACTTCTACTCCGGCACGCCGACCTCGGCGCTGGGACTGGGCTACGACGACGTCCTGGTCCGGAGCGACATCGGCGACCTGCCGGCCTGGCGGGTGCGCCCTGACCGCGACGACGGACGCTGGGCCATCCTCATCCACGGCCGAAGTGCCCGGCGCGAAGAGACGATGCGGGCCATACCTGTCCTGCGGCGCGAGGGCTACACCTGTCTGGTGCCGATGTACCGCAACGATGATGGTGCCCCGGCCAGCATCGACGGTCGCTACAACCTGGGACTGTCCGAATGGCGAGATGTCGAGGCGGCGATCCGGTATGCGGTGCTGCACGGCGCCCAGGACATCGCCCTCATCGGTTGGTCGATGGGGGCCGGGATCGTGCTGCAGACACTGGACTGCTCGGCCATGGCTGGCTGGGTGGACAAGGTCGTGCTGGACGGACCGGTGATCGACTGGGGTGACGTCATCTCCCACCAGGCGGACATCAACAAGATGCCCCCGTTGATCGACGGCATGGCCAAGTCGCTGCTGGGGCGCAAGGTGACGCGTCGCCTGGTGGGGATCGCCGAGCCGATCGATATCGCCGTCACCAACTGGGTCTCCCGAGCAGCGGAGCTCACCCATCCGATCCTGTTGATCCACTCCGTCGCCGATGACGTTGTGCCCTATGGCCCCTCGACGGCCCTGGCTACCGCGCGCCCCGACCTCGTGCAGCTCGCGCTGTGGCAGGA
>JBASAN010000126.1:0-3035 GCA_049650625.1 Ornithinimicrobium sp. | reverse complement strand
GAGGCACTGGCCGTCGCCGAGGACCACGACGGTGAGGTCACCGTGCTGACCATGGGACCCGACGAGGCCGCTACCGCGATCAAGAAGTCGCTGCAGATGGGTGCCCATCGGGGAGTGCACATCAACGACGCCGGTATCGCCGGGTCGGACTCGGTCGGCACCTCGTTGGTGCTGGCCAAGGCCATCGAGAAGATCGGTGAGGAGGAGAAGGTCGACATCATCATCACCGGCCTGGCCTCCACCGACGGGGTGATGAGCGTGGTGCCGGCGATGTTGGCCGAACGACTGGGCCTGCCGCAGGTGACCTTCGCAGCGGAGCTGACGATCGAGGGTGACCTGGTGCGGATCCGCCGAGACGGGGATGTGGCCAGTGAGACCATCGAGGCGACGCTGCCCGCTCTGGTCTCGGTCACCGACCAGATCAACGACCCGCGCTACCCCTCCTTCAAGGGCATCATGGCCGCCAAGAAGAAGCCGGTGCAGGAGTGGTCCCTGGCCGACATCGGGGTGGACCCCACTGACGTGGGGCTGGACGCAGCGTGGACCCGTGTGGTCTCGATCACCCAGCGCCCTGCACGCAGTCAGGGCGAGATCGTCACCGACGACGGAAGTGGCGGCCAGGCTCTGGCCGACTTCCTGAAAACCCACAAGTTCGTCTGAGCACCCCTTCCCTTCAGCACGAGGAGCACGAAATGGCCGAAGTACTCGTTCTTGTCGATCACGTCGACGGCGAAGTCCGCAAGAGCACCGCCGAGATGCTCACGGCCGCTCGGGCGCTGGGGGAGCCGTCCGCGGTCTTCGTCGGGTCCGGCTTCGACGCGGCGAGCGAGGCGCTCGCGACCTACGGCGCAGTCAAGGCCTACCGGGTGGACAGCGCCGACGTGAGCGACTTCCTGGTGGCTCCGACCGCCGAAGTGCTCGCCGAGCTGGTGTCTCGGACGCACCCGGCCGCCGTGTTGGTCCCCTCGACGTCGGAGGGCAAGGAGATCGCCGGACGACTGGCCATCAAGACCCAGGCGGGGCTGATCACCGACGCAGTCGGCATACGCCGCGGGGAGGGTGAGGAGATCGAGACCGTTCAGTCGGTGTTCGCCGGCAACTTCGAGGTCGTTGCCACGGTCAGCCAGGGCTCGCCGATCATCACCGTGAAGCCGAACTCGATCACCGCCACCGAAGCCCCCGCCGAGATGAGCGACGAGGTCGTCGAGGTCGAGGTCTCGGCCGGCGCCAAGACGTCGCGGATCGTCGGTCGCACCGAGAAGCCGCAGAGCAGTCGACCCAAGCTCACCGAGGCCGCCATCGTGGTCTCCGGTGGTCGCGGGACGGGAGGGGACTTCGACCCCGTCGAGCGCTTCGCAGACAGCCTCGGGGCTGCGGTCGGTGCGTCACGGGCCGCCGTCGACGCCGGCTGGTATCCGCACTCGAACCAGGTTGGCCAGACCGGGACGTCGGTCTCACCCCAGCTCTACGTCGCGGCCGGCATCTCCGGTGCGATCCAACACCGCGCGGGCATGCAGACCTCGAAGACGATCGTCGCGATCAACAAGGACGAAGAAGCACCGATCTTCGGCATGGTGGACTTTGGGGTGGTCGGCGACCTGTTCGACGTCCTGCCCCAGGCTGTCGAGCAGATCTCCGACGCCGGGCACTGACCCTGCGGGGGAGGTCGTAAACTCGCTCGGGTGACTGCCTACCTCGACCACGCGGCGACCACTCCGGTCCTGCCCGAGGTCATTGACGTGGTGGCACAGACCATGCGCGACGTCGGCAACGCCAGCTCGCTGCATACCTCGGGCCGCTCGGCGCGACGCGTCGTCGAGGAGTCGCGTGAGTCGATCGCGGACGACCTCGGTGCCCGACCCTCGGAAGTCATCTTCACCTCCGGCGGGACCGAGTCCGACAACATGGCGATCAAGGGATCCCTGTGGCGTCAGGTGGCGCGGAACCCCAGGCGCCGACGTCTGCTCGTCAGCGCGGTCGAGCACCACGCCGTCCTGGACCCGGTGGAGCACCTGGTCACAACGGGGCAGGCCGATGTCACCTGGCTGATGCCCGACCAGGACGGCGTGATCACCGAGTCCACGGTGCAGGCCGCGCTGGCCGAGGATCCCGACTCGGCGGCGGTGGTCTCGGTGATGTGGGCCAACAACGAGGTGGGCACCGTCCAGCCCATCGCCGAGCTGGCGGCGGCAGCCCACGCGGCGGGCGTGCCGCTGCATACCGACGCCGTGCAGACCCTCGGTCAGCTCCGGTTAAACGTGGGTGCCACCGGTGCCGACCTCGTCACTCTGACCGGCCACAAGGTGGGGGGGCCGCTCGGGGTCGGCATCCTCGTCACCGGTCGCGACCAGGACCTCGTGCCGCTGACCCACGGCGGGGGACAGGAGCGCCAGCTGCGCAGCGGCACGTTGGATGTTCCCGGGATCGCGGGGTTGGCCACCGCGGTGCGGTATGCGGTGGCTCACCAGGAGCGCGAGGCCGTCCGCCTGGCGGGACTTCGCGATGCGCTCATCGACGGGGCCCGCGCCGCCGACCCCTCCATCGTGGTGAGTGGCTTCTACGAACGCGGCGATACCACCGGTCGCTTGGCCGGAAACGCCCACCTTCTGGTGCCCGACTGCGACGGTGACTCACTGCTGTACCTGCTCGACGCGGTAGGGATCGAGTGCTCCACCGGGTCGGCGTGCCAGGCCGGGGTGCCCCAGCCCAGCCACGTGCTCTTGGCCATGGGGATGAGCGAGGCGCAGGCCCGCGGCGCCTTGCGACTGACGCTGGGCCACACCTCCACCCGGGCCGACGTGGACGCCTTCCTGGAGGCCTTGCCCGCGGCCATCGAGCGGGCTCGTCGAGCGCGTCACGCGACCAGCAGGGCCAGCTGATGCGCGTCGTGGCTGCGATGAGCGGGGGGGTCGACTCTGCGGTGGCCGCCTCGCGGATGGTGGAGGCAGGACATGAGGTGGTCGGCGTGCATCTGGCGCTGTCCCAGTCGGCCGCGACGCTGCGAGAGAGCGCTCGAGGGTGCTGCACCATCGAGG
>JBASAN010000125.1:0-5644 GCA_049650625.1 Ornithinimicrobium sp. | reverse complement strand
AAAGACCGGGACCACATCGGCGGCCTCGTCCACCGCCGCCACCGCGTCAGCGATCCGGCCCGCGACCACCTGACCCGGCGGCTCCCACGCGGCCTGCGAGTCCCGGCGCCCAGACGTCGCTGCCGCTATCGGCTCCGCCGGCTCCGTCGGCTCCCTCCACGGATCGAACCAGACCAGGTCCATCCGCTTCAACGGCCTGGGCCTCCCAGCGCCGGATCCCCGTGTATCGAACATACGTCCAGTATGACAGTGACCACTGACATAGGTCCTTCCCGTTCGGGAGTGTTATGACTCCCGCGGTTGGGCGGTCCGTCGAGCTAGTTCGACCAGCTCACCGGCGTCACCGTCCAATTGACGGGGGCCGTTCCACAAGGCGTGCAGACGCCGGCTCAGGTCCAGACCGGTGACCGTGACCTCGCAGAGCTGGCCGCGTTCCAACGACTCCGCTACCGAGTGCCAACTGAGCACCCCAGCCCCCGCGCCGGACCTCACCGCTGTCCGGACCGCGGCGTTGCTGCTCAGGGACAAGGCGGGGGGAACGAGCCGCTCAGCAGACACCACCGCGCGCAAGGTCGTCTCCAGGGCTGCGCGTGTCCCCGACCCAGGCTCGCGCAGCACCAACGGCGTCTGCGCGAGCTCCTCCGCCGTGAGCGGCGCCGTGCGTCGAGCCCACTCGTGGGTCGGTGGGACGACAACCACCAGACGGTCGGTGCCCACCTGAAGACGGTGCAGGGTCTTGGGCGGCGCCGAGGACTCGATGAACCCCACCCGGTAGGTGCCCGCCTCGACCCCTTCGATCACGTGCGCCGAGTTGGCGACGTCGAGCGCCACCTCAACTTTCGGCTGTCGGGCTCGGAAGTCGGCCAGCCAGGCGGGCAGCAGGTACTCCGCGATCGTCATACTGGCTGCGACGGTGAGGGTTCCCGTCCCTTCGTGGCGCAGCGCGGCCACTCCCCCCATCAGATCCTCCGCCGCACTGAGCACCACGCGGGCCCAGTCGACGATCACCGCGCCGTGGGGCGTGAGGGTGGAGCCACGCGGCGAACGGTGCAGCAGCGGCACCCCCGTCTCCCGCTCGAGCCGCGCCATGATGCGGCTGGCATTGGGCTGAGCCATCCCGACCGCTCGCGCGCCTGCCCCGAGGCTCCCCTGCTCGGAGATGCTCACGACCAGCTCCAACGCCGACAGATCCGGCCATTCACGACGAGACATATCACGATGGTATGGGGCGGTGCCCGATCGGGGTCTACCCGTGGCTCCATCGAGAGCGCAGGATCGCAACATGCCGTCGACGCCCGCGAACACTCAGTCCGGCGCGACGGCATACGAAGAGCAGGACAAGCAGAACAATCGCGACCGCCCGACGACGTCGAGAGGACCGCGGCGACTCGTGCCGGGGCTGCTGATGTGCGGCGGCGCAGTGCTGATCAGCCTTCTGGTGAACCACGTCGCGTCGGTGGTCAGCTCTTTGCTCGTGGCGATCCTGCTGGGAGTGATCCTGGCCAACACGGTGCCCCTTCCGACGAGCAGCCAGCCGGGTCTGGCCTTCGCGGCCAAGCGGCTCTTGCGAATCGGCGTGGTGTTGCTGGGCGTCCAGCTCGTGCTATCCGACATCGCCGGGCTCGGGGTCGCGATGATCGCCACGGTGGTGGCCGTGGTGGTCATCGGCATCGTCGGCACGCTGCTGATCGGTCGGATGTTAGGCGTCCCTCACGGCCAGCGCATCCTCATCGCGTGTGGCTTCTCCATCTGCGGTGCGGCAGCCGTCGCCGCCGCCGAGGGTGTCGTCGACGCCGAGGAGGAGGACGTGGTCACCGCCATCGCCCTGGTGGTGATCTTCGGCACGCTGATGATCCCCGGGCTCCCTCTGATGGCGGCGCCCCTCGGACTGACGAACGAGCAGGCCGGCCTCTGGGCAGGCGGTTCGATCCACGAGGTGGCACAAGTGGTGGCCGTGGGCGGCACGCTGGGTGGCTCGGCGTTGGCGGCGGCCGTGGTGGTCAAGCTGGCGCGGGTCCTGATGCTGGCCCCGGTCCTGGCGGTGCTGGGCTGGCACCTCAGACGCACCACGACCCCCACCGACGGGGTCAAGCGCACCCCGATCATCCCCGTGTTCGTGCTGGGTTTCGTGGCCATGGTGGCGCTGCGGTCCACCGGTCTCCTCAGCGCGCCCGTGGTCGAGGGGGCACAGATCGCCCAGACCGTGTTGCTGAGTGCCGCGATGTTCGCCCTGGGCTGCTCGGTCAGGATCGCCACGATCAGGGAGGTGGGTGCGCGCCCGCTGGTGCTCGCTGCGGCTTCCACCGCCTTGGTTGCCACGACTGCGCTCACGGGAGTGCTGCTTTCTACGTAAACGCTATCTCTTGACAGGCATCACCCACCTCCTTAGGTTTCACTCACCCGACCTGGTTGTCAGACACGCTGTCTGCTGGGCGACACGGGCTCCCCCCTCTGCTCGCCGACGATCGGACACGCTGATGAGCACGCCTGAAAAGACCCCGGCCACCAAACCTCCCAATGATTCGTCGGCGGACGACGAGAAACACCTCCCCAAGAGCAGCGAGAAGAGCGATCAGGCTCACGCGGCAGAGCCCGAGCACGTCCTGCAGATGTGGGGCGGACCGATGACCGCGCTGGTTCCCGCGTTCGTCCTGGTCGGGGTCCTGCTCTGGCTGTCGCTGGCCGAACGGGCCGCCATCTCGAGCTTCTGGGTCGGTGGCTGGGCCGCGATCGTCGTCGGGTTGCTCCTGACCAGAACCCCTCGTGAGTATGCAGGCTCCATCACTCGGGGGCTGTCCAACCAGACAGGCGCCGTCATCATCCTGGCCTACCTCTTCGCCGGAGTCTTCGGGGCGCTGCTGGCCGAGGGAGGCCTGGTCAACGGTCTGCTCTGGTTCGGTGTGACGGTCGGAGTCACGGGGGCCCTCTACTCCGTGCTCGCCTTCATCCTGTCCTGCATCTTCGCCGCCGGCACGGGGAGCAGCGTCGGCGCGGTGCTGGCCCTCATACCCGTGTTGTTCCCGACCGGGGTCGCTCTGGGCGCAGACCCCACGATGTTGGCGGTGGCGATCATCGCCGGGGGCGCCTTCGGCGACAACATCGCTCCGATCTCCGACACCACGATTGCTTCGGCCTTCACCGCTGGTGCCGACATGGGTGACGTGGTGAAGTCGCGGCTGCCGCTGGCCCTGATCTCGGCCGCGGTCACGGTCGTCGTCCTTGCGTTCGTCGGAGGGGGCGGCAGTGCCGGGGAGAACTCGATCGACGTGGACGCCAACCCGGTCGGCCTGTTGATGATGATCCCGTTCTTCGTGGTGATCATCCTGGCGATCCGCCGCTTCAACATCGTGATCTCACTCATCTGGGGCAGCTTGTCGGCTATCGCCATCGGGCTCGTCACCGGACTGCTGAAGCCCGGCGCGATCTTCTCCATCCCGGCCGAGCGCGGCGACTCCTCGGGCATCGTGGAGGACGGCATCACCAACATCACCGGCGCCATCGTGCTGGTCCTGTTCATCCTGGCCATGGCGCAGGTGCTCACCGAGAGCGGCCTGATGCTCAAGCTCCTGCAGCGCCTGGAGAAGAGCGCCGCGCGCGGAGTGCGCAGTGCCGAGCTGATGATCTCGGGCATCACGTTGCTGTTCACCGTGCCCCTGGGGGCCAACGCACCGGCGATCCTGCTGGTCGGACCCACCATCGGGCGTCCGCTCGGGGAGGACAAGAACCTGCACCCGGCGCGGATCGCCAACCTGATGGACTGCGCGGCGAACACCGTGTTCTACATGTTGCCCTGGCACAACGCGGTCATCATCTGGTACGCCACCATGGTCGCCACCGCGGCGCAGTACGACCTACCTCTGCCCTCGATCGCGTCGGCGTTCCTCAACCCCTACGCGTGGACCCTGATCGTGGTGTTGCTGGTCTCGATCCTCACCGGCTGGAACCGCTGGTACAACACCGAAGACCACCGGGCGCCGGACTCCGAATCGGTCGCCTAGGCCGTCGACCAGCTCGACCCAGCCGGAAAAGCTGATCGAAGCCACCGAGCTGCTCATGCACGACCCGGTGCGGTGCTAGCGTCGGTTGGTGGCTGAGAACGAGATCGGAGCTCCGTCCCGGCTGGTCGGCATCCTTGGCGGTATGGGGCCCGCCGCCACAGCGGACTTCTACACCAAGCTCGTTCGGCATACCCCGGCGACCATCGACCAGGACCACCTGCGGGTGGTGATGTGGGCCGACCCCACCGTGCCCAGTCGTCAAGACGCGCTGCTGGCTGGCGGGACCGACCCCACCCCCTGGCTGGTCGAGGGCGTCGGCCGTCTCATCGCCGCCGGGGCCGACATCGTCGTGGTGCCGTGCAACACCATCCACGCCTATCTCGGGCCGGTCATGGCCGACCAACCGGTGGACTTCATCAGCATCATCGACACCACGGTGCAGGCGGTCCAGCGACGCGGGGTCAAGCGGATCGGCCTGTTGGCGACCGATGGGGCGCTGGCCTCGGAGGTGTTCCAGTCCGCTTTCGACGCTGCGGGGATCGAGTGGGAGCTGCCCTCCACCGCGCAGCAGGCGCACGTGATGCGGCTGGTGCACGCGGTCAAGGCAGGCGGCGTGGACGACCGCGCGCGGGCCGACGTGGAGGCCCTGCTCTCAGACCTGCAGGAGCGGGGTGCCAGCACCATGGTGGCCGGGTGCACCGAGATCTCCGCCCTGCTGGCCCAGTTGTCTCTGGACGACTCGACCGACCTGGTCGACCCGGCGCTGGAGCTGGCTCGGCGCACGATCGAGCGAGCAACTTCACCCGCGTCACGATGAGGCGGAGCGGGTCGTCCTTGGCGATGTCCCTCACCTCGGCTCAACCAATTCACGGGCGGCGTCTTCGATAGTGTCTTCGGACAGCAACACGTCCAGCGCAGCGTCACCGAGCGGGATGAAACTGTCCCGGCTGTTGACGCGCGCTATCCGGCCCTCGAAGCCGGCGTCGACCAACGCGGTGAGGACGCCTTCGGAGACTCCCCCCATACCGCGGGTCTCGTCGACGACCAGGACCCGCCCGGTGGCGTTCGCCGCCGCGAGCAGCTCCTCCACCGGCAGCGGTCGGAGCCAGCGCAGGTCGAGCACCCGCAGGTCGATGCCGTCGGCCTCCAGCCGCCGAGCCACCCGCAGAGACATCGGCACCCCGTTGGCGAAGGTCAGGATCGTGAGGTCGCCGCCGTCTCCGTAGCAGCGTGTCCGACCCCAGGCCGGTTCGTCCACCGTGCCGGGAGCCGGGTAGGGCGCCGCCCACTGACCGTCGCCCGGTTCGTACAGATCACTGGAGTGGTAGAGCGCGATGGGCTCCAGGAACACGCACGTCGACCCGTGCTCGCGGGCCGCCGCGAGGCAGGTCCGCAGCATCACGGCGGCGTCGTCCGGGCGTGACGGGGAGGCGATGACCAGGCCGGGGATGTCGAGCAAGGCGCCGAGGGCGTTGTCGTTGTGGAAGTGCCCCCCGAAGCCCTTCTGGTAGCCGTACCCCGCCACGCGCACCACCATCGGGTTGTGGAACTGGCCGTTCGAGAAGAACGGCAACGTCGCCGCCTCCCCGCGCAGCTGGTCCTCGGCGTTGTGCAGGTAGGCGAGGTACTGGATCTCCGGCACGGGA
>JBASAN010000124.1:0-20636 GCA_049650625.1 Ornithinimicrobium sp. | reverse complement strand
CGTTCATGCTCATCCGGATGCCGACGATGAAGTCCGAGCCGACGGCGGCGCGGACCGCCCGGATCACCCGCAGCGGGAACGTCATCCGGGCCTGCAGGTCACCGCCGAACTCGTCCTCGCGGTCGTTGGTGGCTGGGGACAGGAACCCGTCGAGCAGATGACCGTAGGACTGGAGCTCGATGCCGTCGAGGCCTCCGGCCTGGCAGCGCTGCGCAGCCTCCGCGTACTGCCTGACGATGCGATCCACGTCCCAGGACTCGGCCTTCTTGGGGAACGAGCGGTGCGCGGGCTCACGCTGGTGTGAGGGGTAGACCAGCGGGAGCCAGTCGTGGGTGAAGTTGCTGCTGCGTCGGCCCAGGTGCGTCACCTGGCACATCACTGCGGCGCCTTCTGCGTGCACGTCGTCGCTCAGCCGTCGGAGCCACGGCACAACCTCGTCCTTGTAGAGCAGGATGTTGCCGAATGCGGGCGGGCTGTCCGGCGCCACGACCGCAGAGCCCCCGATCATCGTGAGTCCGACACCACCGCGCGCCTTCTCCAGGTGGTAAAGCCGGTAGCGGTCCTGGGGCATGCCGTCGACCGTGTAGGCGGGCTCGTGCGAGGTGCTGACCACGCGGTTGCGCAGCGTGAGGGTGCCGAGGTCGAACGGTTGAAGCAGGGGGTCGGACAACGTCACCTCGCCAGTATGAAACCGTATTCAGCAAAAAAGAATCTCATAGTTGTACATAGAACCGTGCAATCATTTCGTATGATCGATCCTCGTCTACGAAGCCTGCAGCTGGTGGCGTGGCATGGCACGGTGACGGCCGCCGCGCACACCCTGCACTACACGCCCTCTGCAGTCTCCGCCCAGCTCAGGTCGCTGGCCACAGACCTGGGAGTCGAGGTGCTGGAGCGCAAAGGCCGGCAGGTCCACCCCACCCCCAGCGGTCGACTGCTGCTGGAGTTCGCGGAGGAGCTGTCGGCCCGGTGGGAGCAGATGCACAGTGAGCTGTTGCGCACCGCCGAGCGCACCCCCGGGTCGTTGAGGCTCTGTGGGTTCTCCACCGCCGCGGCCAGTCTCCTGCCCCGCGTGGCCACGAGGGTCATCGCGGCCCACCCCGGGACCCAGGTGCGGCTGATCGAGGCCGACCCCGAGGAGTGCTTCGAGCTGTTGCTGGCCGACGGCGCTGATCTCGCCGTGGTCGTCACCACGGACCGCCTCCCCCGGCTCGATGACACGCGGTTCGAGCAACAGCCCCTGGCCAGTGACCCGTTGGATCTCCTGCTCCCCGCCGACCACCGCTTCGCCCACCACACGTCGGTGTCACTGTCCGAGATGGCCCACGAGAACTGGATCATGGACCACCCGGGCCGACCGAACCATCAGCTGGTGATGACCTCGTGTCTGGCCGCCGGTTTCAACCCGACCATGGCCCACGAGGTCGTCGAATGGGACACCGGTGCGGCGCTGGTACACGCCGGTCTGGGCGTCTGTTTGGTTCCGCGGCTGGCGCGCCTACCGACCGGCTACGACATCGTGCGGGTTCCGTTGCACGGTGACCCGAGTCCGGCGCGGCAGATCCGTACGGGCATTCGGGCCGGCTCCGGCACGACTCCGCTGCTGGCCACGGCTGTGGCGGCCCTGGCCCAGCTCGCGTCGGCGACGTTGAGCTGACCCGTCGGTGGCGCCGGACCGTCGGTGCAACCGGTCCGCGCGCAGGCGCCTAGTTCGACCCAGTCGCCACCACGTGGGGCAACCGTCCGGTGGCCTGGTAGGCGCCGAGCTGGGATCGAACGAATCGCGCCATCCGGGGCTCGAAGGCACTCGTGCTACCGGCGGTGTGCGGGCTGACCAACACTCCGGAGGTGGTCCACAACGGATGTTCCGGCGGTAGAGGCTCAGGGTCGGTGACGTCCAGAGCGGCCCGAAGACGGCCCGTGCCGCACTCGCGGACCAACGCGTCGGTATCGATGATCGGGCCACGGCCGACGTTGACGACGAGCGCATCGTCAGGCAGCTGAGCCAGTGCGGAGGCATCGAGAACGCCCCGGGTGGCGGCGGTCAGCGGGGCGGCAACCACCAGGATGCTCGCTTCGGGCAGCACCGTCGACAGCTGGGAGGCGGAATACACCTGGTCGACCACCCCATCGCCGGGGCGGGGTCGACGAGCGACGGCGACGACTCGGACCTCGCAGGCGTGCAGTCGCCGGGCCAGGGCGCGCCCGATGCCGCCGTAGCCGTAGATCACCGCGGTGCTGTCGGCCACCGACCGACGCTGTCGCGGTCCGGGCCACACACCCTCAGGCTGGGCGCGGGCGAACTCCGGGATGTCGCGTTGGGCGGCGAGGATCAGGGCCAGGGCCATCTCCGCCGTGGCGGTGTCGTGCACCCCGACCGCGTTGGCCAGATCCACTCCTGTGGGCAAGAAGCGTAGTGCGTGCTCGTAGCCGGCCGAGCCGAGCTGGAGGCCACGCAACGCGGGGAGCTCGGCAAGCCTGGTGATCCAGGGCGCGCGCCAGGGCGGGGCGACGACGACCTCGATCCGGTCCTGGTCCGCGGGTGGATCGTGGAGGTCCCAGCTACGGATCTGCATACCCTCGATGTCGCCGACCTCGTCTCGCAGCATTGCTGGCACCGTGACCACGCCCATGGCCTCACGGTAGCCCCCCTCCTCGGTCCCCAGGCTGCGAACGTAAGTTGGTCCGATGTCTGCTCCACGCTCCTCAGCTCGCCTCCCGCGGGTGCCCGTGAGTGTGGCCGCTCTCGCGGTCGCCGCGGTCAGTGCCTGCTCCAGCCCACCGTCCTCCACGCCCACGCAGGAGGGGACCTCGATCAAGGGGGCATCGGGCATCGAGGTCGTCGCGAGCGAATTCGACGTGCCTTGGGGCCTGGTGCCCTTGGACGACGGTGACGCGCTGGTCGGCGAGCGCGACAGTGCTGCGGTATGGCGGGTGCCGTCCAGCGGGGAGCGGGAGCGGGTCACGACGGTTCCCGGCGTCGAGCCTGGCGGTGAGGGTGGGTTACTGGGAGTCGCCGTCCCGCCGCGCGGTGATGGCACGCAGTTCTACGCCTATCTGACCTCGGCGGAGGACAACCGTGTGGTTGAAGTCGATCTCTCCGGCGTGTCACCGGAGGGCACGCCGCAAGTCCGTGAGGTGCTCGTCGGCATACCCAAGGCCGGGAACCACAACGGCGGGCGGATCGCCTTCGGGCCGGACGACTACCTGTACGTCACCACCGGCGATGCGTCGCAAGGGGCGAGTGCTCAAGACCCGGACTCGCTGGCAGGCAAGATCCTGCGGGTGACCGTGGACGGCGCACCGGCCCCCGGCAACCCCGATGCGACTTCCCCCGTGTGGTCGATGGGGCACCGCAACGTCCAGGGCCTGGACTGGGATGACACGGGGACGATGTGGGCCAGTGAGTTCGGTCAGAACGACCTCGACGAGCTCAACCGGATCGAGCCGGGAAACAACTACGGGTGGCCCGAGTGCGAGGGCCCCTGCGGACGTCCCGAGTTCGTCGACCCGGAGCTCACCTGGCCCACCTCGGACGCGTCGCCCTCGGGACTCGCGGTGGGACCTGACGGTGCCCTCTATATGGCGGCGCTGCGGGGTCAGTCGCTGTGGCGCATCCCGTTGGACGGCGAGACGGCCGGCTCCCCTGAGCGCCTGCTGGAGGGGGAGTACGGGAGGCTGCGCAGCGTGGTCAACGGCCCGGATGGCTCGTTGTTGGTCCTGACCAACAACACCTCCCGGGGCACGCCCGCGGCCGACGATGACAAACTGCTGTCGGTCCCCCTCCCCTGACCGTTGTGCGCGCCGATGTCGACGGCGTAGCTCAGGAGGGCGCGCACATCGGTCAGTCGCGGTCGGCTCGCGCCTCGACCCACACCAGCGTCAGCACGATCGCCACCCCCAGTGCCATCAACAGCAGCGGGCCGAGCACCGGGGCGCTGGGAGCCATCAGGGCTCCAGGCCCCTCAGCCTCTCCGCCCGAGGCCTCCTGCCACGGCCACAGCGCTCGCAGCGACCCGAGCATCAGTCCCGCCATCAGCACCAGCGTGATCCGACGTCGCTCCCGCAGCAGGTAGGCCAAGAGCGGCACGAACGTAGCCAGCCCGACTGCTGCCCCCGCACCGAAGACCGCGATGTAGAGCAGGTTCCGCTCGTCGACGGCCTCCAGCGTCACGGTGTAGAGGCCCACTGCCAGCAGCAGGAACGACCCCGAAACTCCCGGCACCACCAAGGCGCAGATGGCTACGGCAGCTGCGGCGAAAACGACGTACAGCGGAGGATCGGCGACGTTGCCGCCACCGGCCAGGCTGACCAGCAGGTATGCCGTCACCGCGGCGACCAGTCCGAGGAGGACGTCGTAGACGACCGGGCGTCGCGGCGCAGGCAGCATGCGGATCGGCACGAGGATGCTGGCCGCCACCAGACCGAAGAACAAGCCACGTGCGTGCTCGGGGTGGTCGGTGACGAACGCACTCATCACCCCGGCGATCGTGAGCACCGCGGTGATCATCCCCGCCAGCACGGGCAGGACCAGCCGCCAGTCGGTGCGACGCAGCTCCGCCGTGGCGCGCGAGCCGCGATCCGGACCCGTGACCGCGACTCGCGCCGCGCTCAAGACGTGCGACGCCGAGTCGATGAGCTGCTCGTAGACGCCGGTGACCAGGGCCACGGTGCCCCCGGAGACCCCGGGAACGAGCTCGGCCGAGCCGATCAGGAACCCCCGCCCGGCGTCGAGAGGGAGCAACCGCAACGAACGTGACGGGGTGGACCGGTCCGTGGCTGTGGAGGGATGGGTCATCGCCTAGGTCAACCGCTCGAGGATGAGCTCGCGGGCTTTGGCCGCATCAGCCTGACCGCGCATCTGCTTCATGACCTGACCGATCAGCGCGCCAGCGGCGTTGAGCTTGCCGTCACGCACTTTGTCGGCGATGTCAGGGTTGGCCGCGATCACCGTGTCGACCGCCGCGGCCAGGGCACCGTCGTCCTGCACCAGCTCGAGGCCCCTCGCGTCAGCCACCTCGACCGGGGTGCCCTCCCCCGCCAAGACGCCCTCCATGACCTGACGAGCCATCGAGTCGTTCAGCCGGCCCGCACCGATGAGGCCGTCGAGCTCCGCGATGTGCACCGGAGTTACACCGAGGTCGGTGACGGCGACGTCCTGCTTGTTGGCGCGTCGAGCCAGTTCACCGGTCCACCACTTGCGGGCGGCAGCCGGCGAGGCACCGGCGGCCACCGTCTCCTCGATGACCTCGAGTGCGCCAGCGTTCACCACGTCCCGCATCTCCAGATCGGTGTATCCCCAGTCGCTCTGCAACCTCTTGCGTCGCTCGGCGGGCGGCTCCGGCAGAGTCGCCCTCAGCCGCTCGATGTCCTCATCAGTGGGGGCCACCGGCACCAGGTCCGGCTCGGGGAAGTAGCGGTAGTCGTCGGCGTCGGACTTCGGGCGACCGGAGGTCGTGACCCCGGTGTCCTCGTGCCAATGCCGCGTCTCCTGGAAGATCGCCTCCCCGGCGTCGAGGACCGCGGCGTGGCGGGACATCTCGTAACGGACCGCCCGCTCCACCGAGCGCAGCGAGTTCACGTTCTTGGTCTCGGTCCTCGTCCCCAACGGCACCGCGAGCTGCTCGGCGCCGGAAGGTTCGTCGCCGACTTTCGGTCGTAGCGACACGTTCGCGTCGCAACGCAGCGATCCCTGCTCCATCTTCACGTCGGAGACGTCCAAGGCACGCAGGAGGTCGCGGAGCGCTCCGACGTAGGCCTTGGCGATCTCCGGCGCCCGCGCCCCGGCGCCAACCAGCGGCTTCGTGACGATCTCGATCAGCGGGATACCCGCTCGGTTGTAGTCCACCAGCGAATGGTCCGCACCATGGATCCGCCCGGTCACCCCGCCGACGTGCAGCGACTTGCCGGTGTCCTCCTCCATGTGAGCCCGCTCGATCTCGACGCGATACGTCGCGGTACCGCCCTTGCCGTCCTCGTAGTCCACGTCGAGGAAACCCTCGAAGGCGATCGGCTCGTCATACTGGCTGGTCTGGAAGTTCTTGGGCATGTCCGGGTAGAAGTAGTTCTTCCGCGCGAAGCGACACCAGGGGGCGATCTGGCAGTTCAGGGCCAGACCGATCCGGATGGCCGACTCCACGGCGACCGCGTTGACCACGGGTAGAGCACCGGGCAGGCCCAGGCAGACCGGACACACCTGGGTGTTGGGCTCGGACCCGAAGCCCGTGGCGCAACCACAGAACATCTTCGTGGCGGTGCCGAGCTCGACGTGCACCTCCAACCCGAAGACCGGGTCGTAGCGCGTCAGCAGGTCGTCGTAGTCCATCACCGCTTCGTCCATGTGTGCGCTCATCGGGACACCTCGGCTCGGGTCTGCGCTGCGTGGATCGGCGGTGCCTGGTCGAGCAACACCCCGCCCCATTCCTGGGTCAACGAGGCCTCCAGGGCGGCCCCGACGGCATACATCCGGTCGTCCTGGGTCGCTGGCGCGAGCACCTGTATGCCGACGGGCAGGCCATCCTCCTCGGCGAGCCCGCAGGGCACGGAGAGTCCGGGGATGCCGGCCAGGTTGGCGGGGATGGTCGCGATGTCGTTCAGGTACATGGCCAGGGGGTCGTCGTCGTTGGCCCCGAAGGCGAAGGCCGTGGTGGGGGCGGTGGGGCTGACGAGCACGTCGACCTGCCCGAAAGCGGTCGTGAAGTCGCCGGCGATCAGGGTCCGGACCTTTTGGGCCTGACCGTAGTAGGCCTCGTAGTAGCCACTCGACAGCGCGTACGTCCCCAGGATGATCCGTCGCTTGACCTCGTCCCCGAAGCCAGCATCGCGACTGGAGCCCATCACCTGCTCCGCGCTCGGAGCGGGGACGTCGTCCGGGCCGACCCGCAGCCCGTAGCGCATCGCGTCGTAGCGGGCGAGGTTGGACGACGCCTCACTCGGCAGGATCAGGTAGTAGGCGGCCATGGCGTAACGGAAGTGAGGGCAGGACACGTCGACGATCTCGGCGCCCAGCCGCTGCAGGTGCGCGACCGCCTCGTCGAAGCGCCTCTTCACGCCCGGCTGGAAGCCCTCACCGGAGATCTCGCTGACGACTCCGATCCGCATACCGCTCAGCTCCCGGGTGGCCGCCGCATGAGTCACCGCCGGCACCGGGCCCTCGATGGAGGTCGAGTCCATGGGGTCGTGTCCGGCGATCACGGAGTGCAGCAGGGCGGCATCGGTCACGGTGCGGGTGCACGGGCCGATCTGGTCCAAGGACGAGGCCAACGCGATGATGCCGTATCGGGACACGGCTCCGTAGGTCGGCTTCGCCCCGACGGTGCCGGTCAGCGCGGCGGGTTGTCGAATCGAGCCGCCGGTGTCCGAGCCGATGGCCCAGGGCGCGAGGTGGGCCGCCACCGCGGCAGCGCTGCCTCCGCCCGAACCGCCGGGGATGCGGCTGGTGTCCCACGGGTTACGGGTCGGGCCGTAGGCCGAGTGCTCGGTGGAGGAGCCCATAGCGAACTCGTCCATATTGGTCTTGCCCAGAATCGGCATCCGCGCCTCGCGGATACGCGCGACGATCGTGGCGTCGTAGGGGGGGACCCACCCCTGCAGCATCCTGGAGCCGGCCGTGGTCGGCATACCCATGGTGCAGGCGATGTCCTTGATCGCGATCGGCACGCCGGCCAACGGCGGCAAAGGCTCGTCGGCGGCGCGTGCCTCATCCACGTCACGCGCAGTAGCCAACGCGCCCTCGGCGTCGACGTGCAGATACGCGTGGATGGTGCCGTCCAGCGCGTCGATGCGATCCAGGTGGGCCTGGGTCAGCTCCTCGCTGGTGAACTCCCCCGACAGCAACGCGTTGGCCATCTGTGCGGCACTGAGCAGGCACGGGTCGTGCGGGTGGGTCTCGGTCATCGGGGTGGTCACTCCTCGTCCAGGATGCGCGGCACGCTGAAGCGCTGCTGGTCCGTCTCCGGCGCTCCTGAGAGGGCCTGCTCGGCGGTCAGCGACGGGCGGACCTGGTCGGGACGAGTGACGTTGGCCAAGGGCAGGGGATGCGACATCGGCGCCACGTCGGCGGCCGCGACCTCGTTGATCTGGCCTACCCACCCGACGATCTGCCCGAGCTGGCCGGCGAAGCGGTCCAGCTCGTCCTCGGAGAGCTCGATCCTGGCGAGCATGGCCACGTGCGCGACATCGTCGCGGGACAGTGCAGGCATGGCCGCAAGTGTATGCCGCGCAATCACCCGACTCGCGCGCCGCAGACGGGCGTGGGAGCCCGCACACCACGAATGCGGCGCGGGAAGCCATCCGTAGATGGCCTCGCCGCGCCGCGGGAGGTCGTGCTGGGGATGATCAGCCCGTGAAGGTGGGCTCCGCCTCGACGGGTGCGGCCGGAGCAGCCGGCGTCATGTCGTCGCCGCCACCGTTTCCGGCGCGACCGTCCTCGTCGTCGTACTCACCGAACTCGACCGAGCCGGCGTCCGGTTGGCCGGCGCGGGGAGCGCCGCGCTGGTCGACCTCCAAGGCGATACCGGGCAGCCCCACGTTCATCGCGGGGCTCCCTTCGACCGGCATGTGCGTCAGGGTCGGGCCTCCGTTGTCGGCAAGGTCACCCAGGCCGGGGTCGGAGACGCTACCCACGTCATCACTGCCTGCGGTGATCGAGTCGCCGACCACGTTGCCACCGATGCTGCTGACCTCGTCCGTGCCGTCAGCACCGTCGTTGGCCGCCACGATGCTGTTACCGATCTCGATCGCCCCGGCCAGCCCGGCACTGTTCAGCGTGACCGTGGTGTGCAACAGCGAGACCTGGCCGGAGTCGGAGAAGACCCCGCCACCACTGTCCGCGGTGTTCGTGCTCACCGTGCTGTTGGCCACGTCCAGGGTGCCGCCGTCGTTGTAGAGGCCACCACCCTGCCCGTCCGTGCTGTTCTCGCTCAGCGTGGATGCGGTGACGGTCATGGTGCCACCGGCGGAGTTCCACAGACCACCACCCTGGTTGGCCGCAGAGTTACCGGAGACGGTCGACCCTTCGACCGCCACGGTCCCCGCTCCGGTCAGGTGCAGGGCACCGCCGTTGCCCGGGCTGTCTCCCGTGGAGTTGCCCGCCAGAAGACTGTCGACCACCGTGGTCTCACTGCCGTCGACGGCGGCTTCGATGCCGCCACCGGCACGAACGGAGGTGTTGTCGAGGACATCGCTGCCTCTCACCTCGAGGGTTCCACCGTTGTTCAGAAAGCCACCGCCGGAGCCCGCGGCCCCATCGGCGACGTTCTCGCTCACCGTGCTACCCGTGACCGTCAGGGTCCCGCCGTCGTTGAACAGTCCGCCGCCACCTTGGTCGGCGTCGGCGCCCGAGCCGGTGTTGGCGCTGATCGTCGCGTCGGTGACCGTCATGGTGCCGCCGGCGGAGTTCCAAAGGCCGCCGCCCTCGGCGGCCGCCGTGTTGTCGGCCACCACGGTCCCGGACACGTCCACGGTGCCGGCGCCGGTCAGGTGCAGGCCGCCTCCGTTGCCGGGCGAGCCGCCCGTGCTGTTCTGCCAGAGCGTGCCCCCCTCCAGCGAGGTGCTGCTCCCGTCGGTGGCCTCGATGCCACCCCCGGCGCGGACGCTGTCGTTGCTGTCGATGTTGGACCCGGTGACCTCGAGGCTGCCCCCGAAGTTCAGGATGCCTCCACCGGAACCGGCCTCACCGTCTGCGGTGTTGCCCGATACCTCAGTCTTGCTGACCACGAGCGTCCCGCCGTTGTTGAACAGGCCGCCACCACCGTCGTCGGCCTCAGCCCCAGACGCCGTGTTGCCGGTGATCGTGCCGCCGCTGACGGTCATGGTGCCGGAGCCGTTCCACAGACCGCCCCCCTCCAGGGCCGCCGTGTTGCCGGTCACCGTGGTGTCCGTGATGGTCGCGTCTCCCGCACCGGTGATGTGCAGTCCACCGCCGTTGCCGGGAGCCTCACCTGCGGAGTTGTCGGACAACGTTGAGTCCTCAAGCGCCGTGGTGGAGCCTTCGGAGCCTTCGATGGCGCCCCCTGCACGCATGGCGCTGTTATTGCTCATCGTGACGCCGGTAGCGCTGAGGCTGCCCGCGTTCAGCACCGCACCACCACTGCCGCCACCCTCGCCGGAGGGCTCGTCGTCGGCCGTGCCGCCGTTCACCGTGACGTCGACGAGAGTCAGGTCGCCCGCAGCCAGCACGTGGAAGGCACGGTCACCGAGCGCCGAGGCGTCGATCGTTGCGCCGTTGCCCTCGATGACGGTCTCTCCGGTGATGTCCAGATCGCCGGTGGCGCCTTCATCCTCACCTGCTCCGTCGAGGTCCAGGGTGTAGGTCGTCCCGCCGTCCAGGGTCAGGGTGTCCGCGCCGTCGCTGCCGTTGGCCTCGATGATGGCAGCCCGAAGGCTCCCCGCGTCGATGCTGTCGGCACCGTTGGACACGTCCAGCTCCGCTGCGCTGCTGGTGATCGGCGCTGTGACGATCACCCCACAGGCCAGCGCGGTGGCTCCAAGGGTCGGAATCCATCTACGCACGATCTCTCCTCAAGTCGATGATCCGGCACAGGTATGACGAACCGCGCCGACGCCTTTGGCGTTGATGGTCATTCGGGGCGAGCACGGCAATGGATTGCGCGAGTGGTGGATCGACGCCCTCATGGTTCGCAGACCTCACCCAGAGGCGATGGTTAGGGTCGCCCCATGACGACCACGAACGGACTGCCCCGACGCGCCTTCATCAGGGTCGGTCTGGCCGTGGCCACCGCTGGCGGGCTGAGTGCCTGCACCGGGTCCGGCACCGACGGCGGATCGACGACCTCGCAGGCCGGCCCCTCGCGCGACGCTGACACAGCCGCGTCGACCACCGACCCGGGGAGCGAAGCATCATCCACGACGTCCTCGACGCCGGACCCGGATGCCACGATCGTGGCCGCGGCGGTGGTCAACCGGCTCCAGATCTTCGGCGAACCGGCCGACATCGACGAGCTGGACGACGCGGGCGAGCCGGAGCAGGTCCTGGACCGTTCCGACCGGGTCACCGGACAGCTCATCCTTCTGGCGCTCGCGGTGGGGACAGCTTGGACCCAGGTCCAGCTGCCGGTACGACCCAACGGGAGCACCGGCTGGGTGCGGTCCTCCGAGATCAGCCTCAGCAGCCACAGCTACCGCATCGACATCGATCTGGGCGGACACGAGATCGTCGTCACGAACGCAGGCAACGAGGTGTTGCGGAGCCCGATCGGTGTGGGTCGGGCCGATCGACCGACACCCGGGGGTGACTACTTCATCACTGAGCTCTTGCAACCGCCGGACCCAGACGGCCTCTACGGTCCCTACGCCTACGGTCTCTCGGGCTACTCCGACGTCTTGATGGACTTCCGCGGCGGGGAAGGCGTGATCGGGATCCACGGCACCAACGAGCCCGATCTGGTCGGGACCGACGTCAGCTCCGGGTGCATCCGACTCCCCAACGCCGAGATCACCCGTCTGGTCGATGCCGTCGGTCTTCCGTTGGGCACGCCGGTCACGATCGCGTCCTAAGTGCCGAGCCTGGCTTTGACGAGCGCCGGCTCCGGATTGGTGAAGGGCTCGCCGTCCAGCAGCACGGTCGGCACGGTTTCGTTGCCGTCGTTCAGGGTCCGGACGAACTCGGCGGCCTCTCGGTCCTGCCAGATGTTCACCCACACGGCCCTCTTGCCTGAGGCGCCCAGAGACAGCCTCAGCCGGGCGCAGAACTGACATCCGGGGCGCCAGTACACCACGACCTGCTTGTCCTGGGCGGGCATGGTCTGCACGTCAGCATGCCGAATCGTCCTGCCTCCCCGCCACGGGCTGATCCACCACCCCAGCCCCGCGCCGACGACCAGCACGGCCATCCCCACCCAGACCGATCCGTCGAACACGAAGGTGAGTCCGGACCAGCCGGCCATCGCCAGCACGAACAGCCACAACCAGCGCTGCATCAGGACGCCAGCTTCTCCTGGACCAACACAGGGCTCGGGTTGGTCACGGGTATGCCGTCCAGCACCACGGTGGGCACCGTCTCGTTGCCGTCGTTGACCGAACGCACGAAGGCTGCGGCGTCCTCGTCCTCCCAGATGTTGATCCAGGTGGCCTTGTCGCCCTCGGCGCCGAGCGTCGAGCGCAGCCGCGCGCAGAAGCCGCAGCCGGGACGCCAGTAGATGACGACGCCGTCATCCGGGGTGTGGTCGGTAGGAGTCTTTGGTTCAGAGGTCACGTCCAGGGGAACGCATGGCTTGCGCCGGGTGATTCCCGAAGCGGCCTAAGCCCAAGCAGAACCGATGGGTGAGACTGTCGCGATGACCCTGCCAACGCGCAACCAACCGCGCTGGATCTATCTCCTAGGCGGCCTCTGTCTCGCAGCAGCGGTCGGCGCCATCGCCTGGTGGGCTTGGCCGCGCTCGGGAGTCGAGGCCGATCCAGCCCCGGGGCCTCTTCCGCTGGTGGTCATGGTGTCGGGCTACGGCGGCGACGGGCGAGACCTCGCTCCCCTTGTCACCTCCCTCGAGGAGCAGGGCCGGACGGTCTCGGTCATGCCTCCGGTAGGGGATAACACCGGTGACCTGAGCGAGCAGGCGGAGGCACTCGCAGCGTTCGTCCAGGGCGAGCTTGACGGCGCAGAGAAGGTCGACGTCATCGGATACTCCGCGGGCGGAGTCGTGTCCCGGCTGTGGGTCCGAGACTACGGCGGAGACGCCGTAGCTCGTCGGGTGCTGACCATCGCGGCGCCCCACCACGGCACGGCACTGGCGGGGCTCGCCGACCTGGCCGGCCTGTGTGATGGGGCCTGCGCGCAACTGGTGCCCGACAGCGAGCTGCTCGGCAGACTGAACGACGGTGATGAGACCCCAGCAGGTCCCGAATGGATCTCGGTATGGAGTGAGAACGACCGCACGGTGACTCCGCCGAGCACGGCCGAACTGGAGGGCGCCTTGACGTTCACGGTTCAGTCCGTGTGCCCGAACGACACCCCCGGGCATGCCCAGCTTCCGGCGTCGCCGGTCATCACCGCCGCCCTGTCGACCGTCCTCGGTCCGGGCGCCCCGACCGCGCCACGTCCGCCCGACGTCGACTGTCAGCGCTCCTCCGAGTGAGACCTACGGGTGGGAGCCCCTCTCGAGGAGGGTCAGGAAGCCCTGCTCGTCGAGCACGGGCACGCCGAGCTCCTCCGCCTTCGCGGCCTTGGTGCCGGCATTGGCTCCGACCACGACGTAGTCGGTCTTCTTCGACACCGACCCTGCCGCTTTGCCGGCGCGGCTGACGATGGCCTCCTTGGACTCGTCCCTGCTGAAACCCTCTAGCGATCCGGTGACCACCACCGTCAGCCCCTCCAAGGTGCGCTCGATGGATGCGTCGCGATCGTCGGCCATGCGGACCCCATCGGCCGCCCAGCGCTCCACGATGTCGCGGTGCCAGTCCACCTGGAACCAGGCCGTCACCGCTTCCGCGATGACAGGCCCCACCCCCTCCGTAGCGGCCAGCTCCTCGGTGCTGGCCGAGCGGATGGCATCCATCGAGCCGAACTCGGTGGCCAGGGCGCGCGCGGCCGTGGGGCCGACGTGGCGAATGGACAAGCCCACGAGAACTCGCCAGAGCGGCTGCTTCTTCGCCTGATCCAGGTTGTCCACCAGCTTCGTGCCGTTCGCCGACAACACCCGCCCGGCCACGATGCGCTCCGGCGGATCGCCCTTCTTGGCGTTCCGGGTGTAGAGCGGGACCTGGGCGATGTCTTCGACGCCCAGCCCGAACAACCCCGACTCGTCGGCGATCACGCCCGCGTCCAGCAGTCCGGCCACTCCCTCCCAGCCGAGGGCCTCGATGTCGAAGGCTCCTCGCCCAGCGACGCTGAACAGTCGCTCACGCAACTGCGAGGGGCAGGTCCGCGCATTGGGACAACGGATGTCCTTGTCACCCTCGCGCTCAGGCCGCAGTGCCGTGCCGCAGCTCGGGCAGTCGGTCGGCATCACGAACGGCACCTCGGAGCCGTCCCGGGCCTCAGCAACGGGACCGACGATCTCGGGGATGACATCCCCTGCTTTGCGCAGCACCACGGTGTCTCCGACGAGCACCCCCTTGCGGATGACCTCGGTGGCGTTGTGCAGCGTCGCCATCTCGACTGTTGACCCGGCGACCAGCACGGGCCGCATCACTCCATAGGGCGTGACGCGACCGGTGCGTCCGACGTTGACGCGGATATCGAGGAGCTCGGTGGTGACTTCCTCCGGCGGATACTTGAAGGCGATCGCCCAGCGCGGAGCGCGCGAGGTCGAGCCGAGAGCTCGCTGCACCGGCACCTCGTCGACCTTGACCACCACGCCGTCGAGCTCATGCTCCACCGAGCTGTCGTGCCGGTGGTCGCGGTAGTAGTCGATGAACTCCTGCACCTGCCCTAGGTCATCCACGACGCGACCGTGGGACGACACCGGCAGGCCCCACGCCCCGAGGATGTCGTACGCCTGGGACTGTCGTGCGATGTCGAAGCCGGAGCGCGCACCGATGCCGTGCACCAGCATGCGCAGCCCGCGCGTGGCCGTGACCCGGGGGTCCTTCTGTCGCAATGAGCCGGCGGCCGAGTTGCGAGGGTTCGCGAACGGCGCCTTCCCGGCCTCGACCAACGTCGCGTTCAGCGCCTCGAAGGCTGCGGGCGGGAAGAACACCTCACCGCGGACCTCGACCAGCTCGGGGATCGGGACCGCGTCCGCGTGCTGCTTCGCCGGAGGCGTCAGCCGGTGCGGCACGCCCTGGATGGTCCGGACGTTGTGAGTCACGTCCTCGCCGGTCCGTCCGTCGCCGCGGGTGAGGGCTCGCACCAGCCGACCGTCCTCATACAGCAGATTGATCGCCAGGCCGTCGATCTTGAGCTCGCAGAGGTAGTGCACCTGCGCGCCCCCGGCGTCGCGCTCGACACGATCCGCCCAGGCCTGCATCTCCTCGGCGCTGAAGGCGTTATCCAGGCTCAACATGCGCTCTTGGTGGTCCACGGCGGTGAACTCGGTCGAGAACGTGCCACCCACCTGCTGGGTCGGGCTCTCCGGTGTCCGCAGACCCGGGTGCCGCTCTTCGAGCTGCTGCAGGCCTCGGAGCAGCTCGTCGAACTGGGCGTCGGCCACCGTCGGTGCGTCACGGACGTAGTAGGCGAACTGGTGGCCGCGAATCTCCTCGGCCAGCTGGGTCCACTCATGCCTCACGTCGGCCGGGATCTCACCCTCGTCTGACTTGCTCACACCGTCATTGTCTACGAGGGCCCTGACAGACCGCGCTCTGCTAGCGTGCCCTCGACCTGCCATCCGCTGTCTGTGTCTGGGGACGTCATGAGATCTGCTGTCATTGCGGTTGTCGCTGTCGTGCTGTGCCTCCTCGCTCCCTCGGCCTCGGCCCAGGAGGGGGAGTCCGGAGCGCTACTGGTGATCATGGATGTCTCCGGGTCGATGAACGAGGACGACGGGGCCGGTGCCCCGCGCATCGAAGGCGCCCGCACGGCCGCCCAGGACCTCGTTGATGCCGTGCCCGATGGCACGCGCATCGGGCTGCGGGTCTACGGCGACCAGTACGACGGTAGCGACAAGGAAGAAGGCTGCCAGGACACCCGTCTGGCCGTGCCGATCGGGCCCGTGGAGTCCACCGGTCAGCAGATCGACGCCGAGATCGACGACTCCGTTCCGACCGGGTTCACCCCGATCGGGTTGTCGTTGGAGCAAGCGGCCGACGACTTCACCGACGAGGCGAACCGATCGATCGTCCTGGTCAGCGACGGCGAGGACAGCTGCGGCGACCCGAAGCCCTGCGACGTGGCCGAGGACCTGTCGCAGTCCGGCATCGACGTTCGGGTCGACACCATCGGCTTGGCCATCGAGGACAACCCTCAAGCCCAGACCGAGTTGCAGTGCATCGCCGAGGCCACCGGAGGTGACTTCGTCCAGGCGGCAGACGCTTCCGAGCTCACCACCCGACTCAGCCAGCTCTCCACTCGTGCCGTCCAGGGGTGGAGCGCCGAGGGCGAGGAGATCGAAGGCGGTGCCATCGTCACGCAGGCCACCCCCATCCAGCCCGGCACGACCTACGTGGACGACGTCGTGGCCAACGAGGCCCGCTGGTTCTCCTTCCCGGCGCAGGAGGGTCAGGACATCGCGGTGACGGTGTCGGAGGACGGATCCCAGGACTACGGATGCTGCGTGACGGCCCTGCTCTACATGCCCGACCAGATCTCACGACTCGCCCGAGACAGCGTCACGCCCAAAGGAGTGGCCCAGATCCTCCGCGTCACGACTCCGCCGCAGGGTGCGTTCGAGTCCGGTGACTACTACGTCTCGGTCGACCGCAGCACGAGCACCCAGGACTCGGGTCCCGTCACTTTCCAGATCGACGTCACGATCGAAGGTGGAGACGCTGCGGCCGAGACGTCCGCCCCGACCACGACCGAACCTGTCGCGACGGACGACGCCGCGGCGAGCGCAACCCCCGATGAGGCCGAAGCCACGGTGGCTTCGGACCCGGCCGACGCCGAAGAGGGGAACGGGCTGTTGGTCACCCTGGTGGTCCTCCTCGGCGTGGCGGTGCTCGGTCTGGGTGGTGTCGTGGCCTGGCTCGTCGCCAAGATGAACAAGGGATCCAGCTGACCAGCAGCTGAGGCCTGGCCAGGGCCGCGAACGCAGGGCGTGTTCAGCGCCGCGTGATCTGCGCCTGCACGGGCGCGGGCTTGCGGGTCACCAGGAACGCCGCGTACAGGATCAGCAACGCACCGACGAGGGCGAGGGGGCCGACCGTCTCGCCCAGCACCACGTATCCCAGGGACACAGCCACGACGGGGATGACGAACGCGACGCTGGAGGCCACCGTGGCGCCCGCGGCTCGGACGACGTCGTACTGCATCACCTGGGCCAGGCCGGTCCCGACGACGCCCAGGAACACCACCGCCAGCACCGGAACCACCACGGCCTCCGGTGTATGCAGCGACCACGCCGCGGCGCCGGCCTCACCGGAGATCAACCACCAAAGAGCGACCAGGAGCGGCATCTGCGCCGTCGCCACCGTGATCTGGGCCGTAGGCAGCGCCAGCCCACCGGCGTCGATCCCGGACATGAAGCGCCGCACGTAGGTCCACCCCAGCCCGTAGCTGGCCGAAGCCACCAGGACCAGCGTCAGCCCGATCGGATCCGGACCCTGGTCCAGGGACCACGGCTGCGAGATCAGCACCACCCCGGCGATCCCGATCCCGACCCCTGCCAGACGGCGTGAACCCACCGCTTCACCGCGCAACAAGAGCATGCCGAAGACCACGGCCGCGATCGGGGTGGTGGCGTTGGCGATGCCGGTGATGGACGAGGTGACCCGCTCCTCGCCCACGGCGAACAACGTCCACGGAAGCGAGCAGAGCAGTGTCCCACTGACGAAGATGTGCCTCCAGGCCCCCCAGCCCTGCGGAAGCCGACCGCCGGAGATCAACAAGAGCGGCAGCAGGACGGCGGCTGCGCAGATCAACCGCAGCGCGGCCACCTGCACGCCGTCCATGGCCTCGAGACCGAGCTTCATCAACAGGTAGCTCGACCCCCAGATCATGGCCAGAGCACAGAACTTGACCTGCCACGGCACCCGCGTCGTGGCCTGCTGGTTCACCTTCGCATCGGCTAGGACGCCGCAGTCTCAGCCAGGGCGCGACCGAGATCGACCGTGTCTGCGGTGACGGAGCGGGCGCGATCGGGAGTGAGACCCGCGAGCCCGCAGGCGGGTGTCACCGTGAGTTCGGCAAGCCGGTCGGGGGGCAACCCGACGTCTTGCCACCTCCGGACCAGTGCGGCGTGATGCTCGCGGTATGCCGACGGCTGCCGCGGGTCCGGGGACGCGTCGGTGGACACGGCCCCGGCCCACAGGCCGATGCCGGCCTCGACGGCGGTGGCAAGGCCCTCCCAGGCACGGGCGTCGAGAGCCGTGGTGTCCACGCTCAACGCCCGTCGTCCTGACTCACCCGCGCTGAAGACGCCCACCATCGCCTCCCGCATCACTCGCAGCGGCGGCCGACTCGCGCAGCAGTGCAGGGCCGTCATCACCGCTCCGGCGTCATGGGCAGCACGCAGGACGGTGCCGATGACGGACGAGGCGACTTCGGGATCCGGCGCCGGAAGTCGCCGATAGCCCGAGGCTGACGGCACCTGGCCGTGGAGCACGCGGGGCAGGCTCGGCTCGTCGAGCTGCAGGACCACCGACGCCCGAGGGAGCAACCTGCTCACGGTGTGGACGTGCTCGGCGACGCCGGCGCCCAAGGAGGCGGATACATCCCGGATGGCGCCAGCATCGCTGAGCACACGATCGCCCAGCGGCAACCACGTCTCACTGGCCAACGTCCAGGGTCCAACCACTTGCAGCTTGATTTGGCCGTCGAAACCGTCGAACACCTCCGCAAGCTGATCGAGGTCCTGCCGCCACAGCGATGCGGTACGGGTGGCGTCGAGACCGGGTCGGTCGACGAGTCGCCAACCCTGTGGTTGCAGGTCGACCGGCAGGTCCACGAGCAGATGGGCACTGCGCCCGACCATGTCCGAGCCGGGTCCACGGGCTGGGAGCTCGGTCAGATACGGCATGCCGACGAGTCCCTCCTCGCCCAACCCGGCCAGGTCGTCGCTCACCGCACCGAGGGCAAGACGCACGTCCTGCCCCGGCCACGACCCCATCCCCGTTACGGTCACCATCGGCTGCACGTCATGCAATCAGTATGGCGCCCCGAACGCCGTCGACCCACCACCACAAGACTTGACAGGAAACCAAATGGTTACCTAAATTGGCGTGGTGGATGGAGTGTTCAAGGCATTGGCCGACCCGACTCGTCGAGCCCTGCTCGATGCCCTCTACGAGCAGGACGGTCAACCCCTGGCTGCGATGGCGGCGCGATTCGACATCAGCCGTATTGCCGTGGCCAAGCACCTGGGGGTCCTCCAAAGCTCCGGAGTCATCACCATCCAGCGTCGCGGCCGCGAGAAGCTGCACTTCCTCAACCCCATCCCCATTCGCCTGATCCACCAGCGGTGGGTCAACAAGTTCACCGAGCCGTGGGCCGCCGGCCTCATCGGCCTACAGAACGATGTGGAGCAGACCATGGAACGTGTCTTCGAGATCTACATCCGGACCTCTCCCGAGCGGTTGTGGGAGGCGATCACCGATCCCGAGACCCGGGCGAAGTACCACTTCGGCACCTTGGTGACCTCGGACTGGCAGACGGGGTCACGCTGGAGGCAGGAGGCGCCAGGACGGTTCGAGGGGTCGCTCAGCGAAGGAGAGGTCCTGGATGCCGACCCCCCACGCAGGCTGGTGCACACCAGCCGGTCTCTGTGGGGCCCAGAGGTTGTCGCCGAGGGGACGAGCCGGGTGACTTGGCATATCGAGCAGGTCGCAGACTCGTGCCGGTTGACGGTGACCCACGATGAGCTACGCGAGGGCGCCAACGAGCAGATCTACGGCGGCTGGCCGATGATTCTGTCCGGGTTGAAGACCTGGCTGGAGACCGGCGAGACCCTGACGACTCCCGGATCCCTGATGTACGCCGGACAGTGACCGGTGGGCGCTGCCAGCACCGACGGCATACTCGACGGCCTAAGGAGATCGACACCGGGTGGCCGGCTGGCCACCTGCTTCGACCGCGACGGCTCCCTCACCACCGTGCCACGCAAGGAGCCGACCCCCTGACCGATGTGCGCTCGGTTGCACGGTGCCCACGCACGGAGGGCGCGCATATCGGTCAGGTGCGGCCGGCGCTGACGATGGTGGCCGAGCCGACAACCCGGGTGCCGTCGTAGAGCACCACCGACTGCCCGGGGGCGACCCCGCGGATCCGCTCCCCCAACCTGACCTGCACCTGCTCACCTTCGGCCCATGCGGTGGCCGGATACTCCTGACCGTGGGCCCGGATCTGGGCACCCACGTCGATGACCCCCTCCGGCGCGGGGCCGCACCAGCGCGCATGGTCCCCCGTGATGTGGTCGACACCGAGCAGCTCGTGGGTGCCGACGACCACCGTGTTCGACGAGGTCTGCGTCGAGGTCACGTAGCGCGGCTCTCCGTCGGCGGCGGGAACGGTCAACCCCAGTCCGCGCCGCTGGCCCACCGTGTAGGCGTAGGCCCCCCGGTGCTCCCCGAGCACGGCACCGTCGGAGTCCACGATGGGGCCGGGCTGCTCACCGAGCCGCTTCGTCAGCCACGCGCGGGTGTCACCGTCAGGGATGAAGCAGATGTCGTGGCTATCGGGCTTCTTGGCGATCGAGAACCCGCGCGCTGATGCCTCGGCACGGATATCCGGCTTCGTGGTGTCGCCGAGTGGGAAGAAGCTGCGCGCGAGCTGGTCCGCGTCCAGGACGCCGAGCACGTAGGACTGGTCCTTGGCCATGTCGACGGCCCGGTGCAGCTCACGCCGCACCCCGCCGGGGGCTGCCTCGTCCGGCTCCTCGACGATCTGCGCGTAGTGACCGGTGGCCACCGCATCGAAGCCCAGCGCCAACGCCTTGTCCAGCAATGCGGCGAACTTGATCTTCTCGTTGCACCGCAGGCACGGGTTCGGCGTGCGGCCCGCGTCGTACTCGGCAACGAAGTCCGCCACCACGTCCTTGGCGAAGCGCTCAGCCATGTCCCAGACGTCGAACGGTATGCCGACTCGG
>JBASAN010000123.1:0-2742 GCA_049650625.1 Ornithinimicrobium sp. | reverse complement strand
GGCCGACGCTCGCGCCGCGCTCCCGGGACTGGAGGCGGCCGCCAAGGCCGCCGACGCCAACGCCGCCGCGGCGACGGCCGCCGTGGTCAAGGCCGAGGAGAACCTCCGCCTGGCCGAGCAGAGCGTGACCACCCTGACCCAGCAGATCGGCACCATCGAGGCCACGCTGCCCGGGCTGCAGACCCAGATCGCCGCCCTGAAGGCGGACATCTCCACCGTGAACGCCCAGATCGCCGCCAAGGAGCAGGAGCTCGCCGCCGCGAACGCCCTGCCGACGGCCGACGTCGCCGCGCTCAACGCCCAGCTCACCGCGCTCAAGGCCGAGCTCGCCGCCATCAAGGGCAACGCGGACAAGAAGAAGCAGGAGCTGAACGCCGCGATCGCGGCGAAGTCCGCGGAGATCGCCGCCGCGGAGCAGCAGGTCGCCACGAAGACGGCGCTGATCACCGCCCTGAACGGGGACCTGACCACGCTGCAGGCCCGGCTCGCCACCCTGAACTCGCAGCTCTCGACCAAGCAGCAGGAGTCCAGCAACCTGCAGCAGCAGCTCCTCGGGCTGCAGACCAGTCTGGCCGGTGCGAACGCCCAGGTCGCCAGCGCCACCCAGACGCTGGCTGACGCGAGGACGGCCCAGGCCGGGGCGAAGGCCGCCCTCGTCGACGCGGAGGCTGCGGTCGCCGCGAAGAAGGGCGAGATCTCAGCTCTCGAGGCGGCGCTGCCCGACCTCACCGGCGACCTGAGCGAGGCCCGGGCCGCGATCGCCACCAAGGAGGCCGAGCTCGCGGCGCTCGAGAGCGCCCTGCCGGGCCTGCGGGCCGAGCTCGACGCCGCCGACGCGGCCGTCGCGAAGGAGTCTGCCGAGGTCACCCGCCTCGACGGCGAGGTCACCAAGCTGGTCACCACCCTCGCCACCCTGAACGCGTCGATCACCGCGATCGAGGGCACGATCCTGTCGCTGCAGAACCAGCTGACCCCGCTGCAGTCCTCGCTGAACACCTTGAACAAGCAGATCAGCGACACGGAGGCGGCGCTCGCCACGGCCAAGACCGACCTGAGCGCCATCGACGCCAAGATCGTCACCGAGTCCGCGACGCTGCGGACGCTGGAGAGCGCGAAGAAGGTCAACCGCGACGCGGTCACCGCCCAGAAGAAGGTCGTCAGCGACCTCCAGGCCCAGTACAAGACCGTGCTGGACCGGATCGCCGCGATCGACGGCACCATCGCGCTCGGCGGCTGCCTGGCCTGACCCGAACAGGGGACGTCTCGTCCGCAGGGCCCCAGGTCGACACCTGGGGCCCGGTGGCGTGCGACGGACCCACCAGGACGTACACAGTTGATCCATAAACGACTCGGCCGGGGCGGCGACGTCCTACCGTGCCTGCGAGGGTGCTCGGTGAGCACTCAATGGGGCTCGGCGAGGCGGTGGTCGGCGTGGCGATGCTGCGGGAACGCGCCGTCAGCACCGCTGCGCCGCCGTGGGCCCGGGCCTCCGCATGGTGGCTGTCGCTGGCCGGGTGGTCAGCGGGTCTGACCGTCACCGTGCTCATCCTGGCCACCCCGATCTTCGCCTTCGGGGTCCGCAGCCCGTCGCTGCACCTGGTCCTCGACTCGGTCGACGCCAGCGTGGCGCTGCTGGTGGCCTACCTGGTGCACGGCAGCTTCGTCCGACGCAGTCGGTGGCAGGACCTGCTGATCTCGCAGGGCCTGGTGCTGCTGGCGGTGGCCGGCCTGGGGCTGAGCGCCCTCGCGGACCTGTTCGACGGCTTCGCACCGGGCACCCTCGACGTCTGGTGGCCGCTGACCGTGCGCGTGCTGGGTGCCGTCCTCATCGTCGCGGGCGCGTTCGCCGGCACCCGGACCACCTCGGCGCACGTGCTCCAGCGCTGGCCCGTGGTCCCCGCGGCCGTCGTCGTCGCCGCGGTGCTCGGTCTGCTGCTGGCCCTGGGGTCGCGCCTCCCGGTCGCGCTCGACCTCTCGGTCCTGCCCGCGTCCGCCCAGCACCCCCTGCTCACCGGGCACGTCCTGCTGCTCCTCGCCCAGGCCCTCGGTGCGGTGTGCTTCCTGGTCGCGTCCGTCGCGTACACCGCGCAGGCCGCGCGCTACCAGGACGAGCTGCTGCGCTGGCTCGGGCCGGCCTGTGCCCTGGCCGGGTTCGCCCGCCTGAACTACCTGCTCTTCCCGTCGCTCTACACCGACTGGCTCTACACCGGGGACCTGCTGCGCACCGGGTGCTACCTGCTGCTCCTGGTGGGAGCGACGCGTGAGATCCGGCGGTTCTGGACGACCCAGGCCGAGGTGGCCGTCCTCGCCGACCGCCACCGGCTGGCGCGCGAGCTGCACGACGGGGTGATCCAGGAGCTCTCCTACATCCGCTCCGAGAGCCACGACCTGCCTGCCGCCGCCGAGGTGCAGAGCGGCCACATCATCGGAGCCTGCGACCGCGCACTGGACGAGGCGAGGTCCGCGGTGCAGGCCCTGAGCCACACCGGCGGGGACCCGCTCGGGCTGACGTTGCACCGCGCGGCGCAGCAGGTCGCCGATCGCTACGGCGTCTCGTTGGAGGTCGAGCTCGACGACGCCGTCGCCACCGGGTTCGAGCAGCGGCACGCGCTGGTCCGGATCACCCGTGAGGCGGTGTCCAACGCCGCTCGTCACGGTGGGGCGCAGCACCTCACGCTGCGCCTGGCCGAGCAGGACGGGCGCCGGCAGCTGTCCATCGGCGACGACGGCGCAGGCTTCGAC
>JBASAN010000122.1:0-6407 GCA_049650625.1 Ornithinimicrobium sp. | reverse complement strand
GCCGCGCACCGTTCCGGATTCCTTGGTGTTCTGCCGACCGCTTCCGCCTGATGGTGGTGGCGGTCAGCCTCTCCCCTGCACTTCCCGACCCATGACTCGACGACCTGAACTGGCTGTCGATGATGTTTCGGACTGCCCTGCGAGAGGGGCTGCCCTTCGCCGATGATCGCTCGACCGGCAAATGACACGCGTGCGGGTCCTAGCCCACACGATCTCTAAGAGTACCGGTGCCTGCATACTCGACCAAATCCTGGGGCCCGGTCCACGTCGCCCGACCTGGGCAACGCCGGGTCCATGACAATGGGCGGGTAGGCCGAGACCTGAGTCTCGGCATACCCGCCCATCGTGACGCGCGTGTCAGCGCTGGATCAGTAGCGTCGCTCGTCGACCTTCAGGTCGTCGAGGCGCACAGCCTCACCCGAGCCCGGACCGAAGTTGGCGAACTCGTCGTAGGTGTCGTAGGCCGGGACCGCGTATGCCGCAGCCTTGGCCTCCTCGGTCGGCTCCACCGTCAGGTTGCGGTAGCGCGGCAGGCCGGTCCCGGCGGGGATCAGCTTTCCGAGGATGACGTTCTCCTTCAGACCGAGCAACGGGTCCGACTTGGCCTGCATGGCCGCCTCGGTGAGCACCCGGGTCGTCTCTTGGAAGGAGGCTGCCGACAACCACGAGTCCGTGGCCAGCGAAGCCTTGGTGATACCCATCAGCTCCGGTCGACCCGAGGCCGGCTGACCACCCTCGGCGACGACGCGGCGGTTCTCGGTCTCGAAGCGACCACGCTCGACCAGCTCACCAGGCAGCAACGCAGCGTCGCCGGCCTCGATGATCGTGATCCGGCGCAGCATCTGCCGCACGATGACCTCGATGTGCTTGTCGTGGATGGACACACCCTGCTGGCGGTACACGTGCTGGACTTCGTCCACCAGGTGCTGCTGGGCCTTGCGGGGCCCGAGGATGCGCAGCACCTGCTTGGGGTCGATCGCACCGACCACGAGCTGCGTGCCCGTCTCGACGTGCTGCCCGTCGGTGACCAGCAGGCGCGCTCGCTTGCTCACCGGGTAGGCGTGCTCGTCGCTGCCGTCGTCCGGGACGAGCAACAGGCGGCGAGCCTTGTCGGTGTCCTCGACCTGGATCCGGCCACTGGCCTCAGCGATCGGGGCCACCGCCTTGGGCGTGCGCGCCTCGAACAGCTCGACCACACGGGGCAGACCCTGCGTGATGTCGTCACCTGCCACACCACCGGTGTGGAAGGTCCGCATCGTCAGCTGGGTGCCGGGCTCACCGATCGACTGGGCCGCGATGATGCCCACGGCCTCACCGATGTCGACGAGCTTGCCGGTCGCCAACGAACGCCCGTAGCACTTCGCGCAGGTCCCGACCAGTGACTCACAGGTGAGCACCGAACGGACCTTGACGGACTCGACGCCGGCGAGCACCAGGGCATCGATGACGACGTCGCCAAGGTCGATGCCGGCCTCGGCCAGCACCGTGCCTTCGTGCTCCACGTCCATCGCCAGGGTGCGAGCGTAGACCGAGGTCTCCACATCGTCGTGCTCACGCAGCGTGCCGTCCTCGTTGCGCACCGCGATCGGCATGACGAAGCCGCGCTCCGTGCCACAGTCGTCCTCACGAATGATGACGTCCTGGCTGACGTCCACCAGACGACGGGTGAGGTATCCGGAGTCGGCAGTCCGCAACGCCGTGTCGGCCAGACCCTTACGGGCACCGTGCGTGGAGATGAAGAACTCCAACACGGACAGGCCTTCGCGGAAGTTCGACTTGATGGGCCGAGGGATGATCTCACCCTTCGGGTTGGCCATCAGGCCGCGCATACCGGCGATCTGCCGCAGCTGGAACCAGTTACCTCGAGCACCCGAGGTCACCATCCGGTAGATGGTGTTGTTCTTGTCCATCGTGGTCTCGAGTTCCTTGGCCACCTCGTTACCGGCCTGGGTCCAGATCTCGATGAGCTCCTGACGACGCTCGTCGTCGGTGATCAGACCGCGCTCGTACTGGGTCTGAACCTTGGCGGCCTTGGTCTCATAGCCAGCCAGGATCTCCGGCTTGCGCACCGGGGGCACGACGTCGGAGATGGCCACCGTGGTGCCCGAGCGCGTGGCCCAGTGGAACCCGGTGTCCTTCAAGGAGTCCAGTGAGGCCGCGACCTGCACCTTGGTGTAGCGCTCGGCGAGGTCGTTGACGATCCCGGACAGACGCTTCTTGTCCACCACCTCGTTGACGAACGGGTAGTTCGGCGGGAGGGCGTCGTTGAACAACGCACGACCCAAGGTCGTCTCGAAGGTGAACGAGTCGGCAATGCCCTCTTCGGTCACCGTGGTGCCCTCAGGCAGGTCCAGTCCCAGCGGGGCGGCGGTGTCGCTGACCCGGATGCGCACCGGCGTACCGACCTGGATCTGGCCGGCGTCGTAGGCCATCTGCGCCTCGGAGACCGAGGAGAAGGAGCGAAGGTGCTCCCCGCCCTCGTCATCGATGAGCGGGTGTCCCGCGCTTTCGCTGGTCAGATGGAACAGCCCGATGATCATGTCCTGGGTGGGCATGGTCACGGGGCGACCGTCGGCCGGCTTGAGGATGTTGTTGCTCGAGAGCATCAGGATCCGAGCCTCGGCCTGCGCCTCGGCCGACAGCGGCAGGTGCACCGCCATCTGGTCACCGTCGAAGTCCGCGTTGAACGCGGTGCAGACCAGCGGGTGGATCTGGATGGCCTTGCCTTCGACCAGCTGCGGCTCGAAGGCCTGGATGCCCAGACGGTGCAGGGTGGGCGCACGGTTCAGCAGCACCGGGTGGTCGGTGATGACCTCTTCGAGGACGTCCCACACCACGGAGCGGCCGCGCTCGACCATCCGCTTGGCCGACTTGATGTTCTGCGCGTGGTCCAGGTCGACCAGACGCTTCATCACGAACGGCTTGAAGAGCTCCAACGCCATCTGCTTGGGCAGACCACACTGGTGCAGCTTGAGCTGCGGACCGACCACGATGACCGAACGGCCGGAGTAGTCGACGCGCTTGCCCAGCAGGTTCTGACGGAACCGCCCCTGCTTGCCCTTGAGCATGTCGGACAGCGACTTCAACGGACGGTTGCCCGGCCCGGTGACGGCGCGACCGCGACGGCCGTTGTCGAACAGCGAGTCGACGGCCTCCTGCAGCATCCGCTTCTCGTTGTTCACGATGATCTCGGGTGCACCGAGGTCCAGCAGACGCTTCAACCGGTTGTTCCGGTTGATCACCCGGCGGTACAGGTCGTTGAGGTCCGAGGTCGCGAAGCGGCCACCGTCCAGCTGCACCATCGGGCGCAGGTCCGGGGGGATGACCGGGACGCAGTCGAGCACCATACCGACGGGCTCGTTCTTGGTCTGGATGAACGAGGTGACGACCTTGAGCCGCTTGATCGCGCGGGTCTTCTTCTGGCCCTTGCCGGTGGCGATGATCTCGCGCAACGACACGGCCTCGGCGGCGAGGTCGAAGGTCTCCAGGCGCTTCTGCAGAGCAGCCGCACCCATACCACCCTCGAAGTACATCCCGAAACGGTCACGCATCTCGCGGTAGAGCATCTCGTCGCCCTCGAGGTCCTGGACCTTGAGGTTCTTGAACCGGTCCCAGACCTGCGTCAGACGCTCGATCTGCTGGTCCGCACGGCGACGGATCTGGTTCATCTCACGCTCGGCCGAGTCGCGGACCTTGCGGCGTGCGTCGGCCTTGGCGCCTTCGGCCTCCAGCTCGGCGATGTCGGTCTCGAGCTTCTTCGCCCGGGTCTCGACGTCCGCGTCGCGGCGGCTCTCCATCTCCTTGCGCTCGACCTCGATCTGCGCCTCCATGGACGGCATGTCCTGGTGGCGAGCGTCGACGTCCACGCTGGTGATCATGTAGGCCGCGAAGTAGATGACCTTCTCAAGGTCCTTCGGGGCGAGGTCCAACAGGTAGCCCAAGCGCGAGGGAACGCCCTTGAAGTACCAGATGTGGGTGACCGGAGCGGCGAGCTCGATGTGTCCCATCCGCTCGCGACGGACCGCGGCGCGAGTGACCTCGACGCCGCACCGCTCGCAGATGATGCCCTTGAAGCGGACACGCTTGTACTTGCCGCAGTAGCACTCCCAGTCGCGAGTGGGTCCGAAGATCTTCTCGCAGAAGAGGCCGTCCTTCTCCGGCTTCAGCGTGCGGTAGTTGATGGTTTCCGGCTTCTTGACCTCCCCATGACTCCAGCGGCGGATGTCGTCCACCGTGGCCAGGCCAATGCGCAACTCGTCGAAGAAGTTGACGTCGAGCACGTGGGTCCTTCTTTCGTGAGATCTCGTGAGTTCTCAGGTAGTTCGTGAAATCAAAACGCTGTATGCGGTGCAGCCGGTGAGCGGTCCTCGCGGTCCACTCACCGGCCGACGAAACTAGACTTCCTCGACCGAGCTGGGCTCGCGGCGGGACAGGTCGATCCCGAGCTCCTCGGCGGCGCGGAACACCTCGGTGTCGCTGTCCCGGAGGTCGATGTGCGTGCCGTCGCTGGACAGCACCTCGACGTTCAGACAGAGGCTCTGCATCTCCTTGATGAGCACCTTGAAGGACTCGGGGATGCCGGGCTCGGGGACGTTCTCGCCCTTGACGATCGACTCATAGACCTTGACGCGGCCGGTGACGTCGTCCGACTTGATGGTCAGCAGCTCCTGCAGGGCGTAGGCCGCTCCGTACGCTTCGAGCGCCCACACCTCCATCTCACCGAACCGCTGGCCACCGAACTGCGCCTTACCACCCAGCGGCTGCTGGGTGATCATCGAGTACGGGCCGGTGCTGCGGGCGTGGATCTTGTCGTCCACCAGGTGGTGGAGCTTCAAGATGTACATGTAACCCACGGACACGGCCTCGGGGAACGGCTCACCGGAACGACCATCGAACAGTCGCGCCTTACCGGACTCACCGATCAGACGGTCTCCATCGCGCGTCGGCAACGTCGACTCGAGCAGCCCCGTGATCTCCTGCTCGCGAGCACCGTCGAAGACCGGGCTCGCCACCCGGGTCCGGGGCGCCGCTTCGCGGGCGTCCGAGGGGATCTGCTCGGCCCACTGCGGGGAACCGGCGATCTCCCACCCTTGGGCCGCAGCCCAACCGAGGTGCAGCTCCAGGATCTGACCGACGTTCATACGACCGGGCACACCCAGGGGGTTGAGCACGATGTCGACCGCGGTGCCGTCCTCGAGGACCGGCATGTCCTCGACGGGCAGGATCTTGGAGATGACGCCCTTGTTGCCGTGGCGACCGGCGAGCTTGTCACCGTCGGTGATCTTCCGCTTGTTCGCCACGTAGACGCGGACCAGCTGGTTGACCCCCGGGGGCAGCTCGTCGCCCTCCTCGTGGTCGAAGACCTTGACGCCGATGACCGTGCCGGTCTCGCCGTGCGGGACCTTCATCGAGGTATCGCGGACCTCACGGGCCTTCTCGCCGAAGATCGCCCGGAGCAGACGCTCCTCCGGGGTCAGCTCGGTCTCACCCTTGGGCGTGACCTTGCCGACCAGCAGGTCGCCGTCGCGCACCTCGGCACCGATCCGGATGATCCCGCGCTCGTCGAGGTCGGCCAGGACCTCGTCGGAGACGTTCGGGATGTCCCGGGTGATCTCCTCGGGGCCCAGCTTGGTGTCGCGAGCATCGATCTCGTGCTCTTCGATGTGGATCGAGGAGAGCACGTCGTCCTGCACCAGTCGCTGGCTCAGGATGATGGCGTCCTCGTAGTTGTGACCCTCCCACGGCATGAACGCGACGAGCAGGTTGCGGCCCAGTGCCATCTCTCCACCGTCGGTCGCCGGACCGTCTGCGATCAGCTGGCCAGTCTCGACCCGCTCACCCTCGTTGATCCGGACCTGCTGGTTGTAGCAGTTGCCCTGGTTCGACCGGGTGAACTTGTCCACGCGGTAGCTCGTGTAGGTGCCGTCGTCGTTGGTCACCGAGACGATGTCCGCGGAGACCTCGTGCACGACCCCGGGCTTGTCCGCCCGGACCACGTCACCGGAGTCCAGCGCGGCGCGCCACTCCATACCCGTGCCGACCAGCGGGGCCTCGCTGCGCACCAACGGCACAGCCTGACGCTGCATGTTGGCACCCATCAGGGCGCGGTTCGCGTCGTCGTGCTCCAGGAACGGGATCATCGCGGTCGCAGCCGAGACCATCTGCCGGGCCGAGACGTCCATGTAGTCGACATCGTCGGCGGGCACGTCAACAGCCTCGCCTTCCTTGGCGCGCACCAGGACGCGCTCGTCGAGGAAGGTTCCGTCGTCACCCAGCATGGCGTTGGCCTGCGCGATGACGAAGCGGTCCTCCTCGTCGGCCGACAGGTAGTCGACGTCGTCGCTGACCTTGCCGTCCTTGACCCGGCGGTACGGCGTCTCCACGAAGCCGAACGGGTTGATCCGTCC
>JBASAN010000121.1:0-4488 GCA_049650625.1 Ornithinimicrobium sp. | reverse complement strand
GGCTCGACCCACTCACCGCGGCGGTAGTCCGGTGACCGCCCCGAGTCCGCGGTGGACTGGCCTAGTGCATCGAGCACGCTCGGAAGCATCGCAGCGGCGGCGCGCGCGTATCCCGCGGAAGAAGGATGGAACCGGTCGGCGCTGAAGAGCTCGGCGGGTGACTCCCGGAAGTCGCGGCCGATCAGGTCACCGATCGACACTGTCCGCCCACCGGCCTCGACCACGGCCACCGTCTGCGCCGCGGCGAGGTCACGGCTCCACCGTTGGGCCAGGGCTCGGAGGGGCTGCGGAACCGGACGGATGGTGCCGAGGTCGGGGCAGGTGCCCACCACGACCTGCACGCCGGCCTCGCTCAGCGAGGCCACCGACTCGGCGAGATGACGCACCGACGTGGTCTCGTCGATCCGGTCCTTGACGTCGTTGCTGCCGATCATGATGACGGCCACCTGGGTCTGCGGGGCCGCCCGCAGGCCGGTGAAGACCTGACTAGGCAGGTTCAGCGCTGTCGCTCCGCTACGGCTGACGTTGTGCAGCTCTACCGGGTGCCCGGTGATCGCCGCGACCCCGATCGCGATGGTGGCACCCAGAGTCGTCGAGGGGCTACTGGCCCCGACGCCCGAGGCGGTGCTGTCACCCAGGATCAGGATGCGGTGGGGCTCTCCGGAGCCTGCGCCGTAGGTGCCGGTGTCGTCCTGGCTCAGCCCGGGGCCGTCACCGATGACCCTGCGGGCCACCGCGGCCTCGGCCTTCAGCACACCGACTCCGACCAACCCCAGAGCTGCGAGTCCGCCGCCCCCGACGGCCGCTCGGGCGGCGATCGAGCGCGCCCGCTCTGCTCTGCTCATGGATGACTGAGCCCCCTCGGTGTCGAATCAGCTGCCTACGGTACCCGCCTGTGATGAGTGCGTCCTCAGCGTATCCAGACCCTGCTCGATGCTCACCCCAGGCGTCCACGCCAGGACCTCACGGGTATGCCGCTGGTCGAACCAGTGCGCGGTCGCCAGCTGGCTGGCCAGGAAGCGGGTGAGTGGGGGCTGGGTGATCGAGGGCACGCCGGGCAGGCGGTGGCTCACCGTTGTGACGCCCTCGACGAGACCGCCTAGGCCCCAGGCCACCGGGTAGGGCACGTGCCACCGGGGCGGCGGCGCACCGCACGCCCGACAGATGTCGGCCACGAGCTCACCGATCGGGCGGGGCTCCCCGTTGGTGACAACCAGGGGCTGCCCGCCGGCGACGTCGATGCGATCCACGGCCGCGACGATCGCGTCGGCCGCGTTGTCGACGAACGTCGTGTCCACCAGGGCCGCCCCGGAGCCGACCATCGCCAGCCGCCCAGATCGCGCGCGGTCGACGATGCGCCCTACGAGCTGGGTGTCGCCGGGACCCCAGACCAGGTGGGGCCGAATGGCGGTCACGGCCAGCCCCTGTCCGTGCGCGGCCAGAGCGAGCTGCTCCGCCATCGCCTTGCTGCGCGCGTAATGTCCGCTGACGCTGGGATCGGCGGGTCCGGCGCCCTCACCCACGATCGAGCGTCCGGAGTGGGCGACCGAGGGTGAGGAGACGTGGACCAGCGTGTGCACGCCGTGGGCCCGCGCGGCGTCGATGACGTGAGCGGTGCCGTCGATGTTCGTCGCGGCATAGTCGCTCCAGTGGCCCACCACGTCGACCTTGGCCGCAAGATGCACGATGGCCTCGGACCCCTTCACGGCGGTGTGCACCGCCGCCGGGTCGGTGATGTCTCCGAGCGCCTCGGTATGCCGTCCGCCCGCGGTGCGTCGTTGCATCACCGTGACCTCGTCACCGCGACGAGCCAGCCGATCCGCCACGGCCCCTCCCAGCATGCCGCTGGCGCCGGTGACCAGGACCCGCATCAGCGACTCCGCGTGGTCGGCTGCGCAGAGGCGGCCCGCCGAGTGACGTTGCGCACCCGGGCCCAGGCAGACGCAGCCGAACGGCCGTGCAACACCTCAGCTGCCCAGTCGGCCAGACCGGTGCGGTCCACCTTGGAGGCATGACGGATGTCCACCGGCAACCAGTCCTTGACCAACACCGCGGCGATCGGTATCTCGGCCGCGTCGCGCACGGCTGCGGCCAGGCTCGCCTCGGCCAGGGGGGAGTCCCGTCGCCCCACGCGGCGTTCTGGAACGACCACGACGACGCACTGCGCGGTCCCGACCGGACCGACGCCGACCAACGCCACATCGGCAACCTCGGGCACGGCTGCGATCCGGTGCTCGACCGGGTAGGGGGCTATCGGCCCGTCGCTGGTGTGCAGCACGTGGACCACGCGGCCCTGGACCCACAGACGACCGTGGGCGTCGAGGTGGCCCACGTCGCCCGTGCGGTGCCACCCGGCGGGTCGTTCGCTGGCGTGCTGGGCAGCCCAGGCCCGGTGGTAGCGCAGCTTCAGGTGAGGTGCGCGGACCACGATCTCGCCCAGCACCCAGGGCTGGTCGGTGAGCTCCCCGCCGTCCACAGCTGCGATCAACACGTCCACCCCCGCCAGCGGCACTCCCACGCAGACGCCACCCCGCGTCGTCCGCTCCTCGAGCTTTCCGGCGTCGTCATGGTGGTCGAGCGTCGTCGGGTCGATCGTGGCGATGGGCAGCACCTCGGTCATGCCGTAGGGAGTGTGGGTCACGGCAGCCGGCATCAACGCCTGGACCTGGTGCAGCAGCGAGACGGGCACCGGGGCCCCGGCCGACATGACCAGGCGCGGCGACTCGAGGGCGGTGCGCTGGGAGTGGCTCAGATCGCCAGCGGTCGCCACGACGTTGCGCAGGGCGGCGGGGGAGGCGAAGACTGCAGTGGCCTGCACCGCGGCCACGGCGTCAGCCAAGGCGGCCGCGGTGAGCGTGTGCGGCGCCGTGACGTCCATATCCGGCACCGCACACGGCAGGCCCAGGGGCGGACCGTAGAGCGCGAACGGCGCGAAAGCCGCGACGAACCCTTCGCCGTCCTCCAGTCCGAAAGCGTCCCGCAGCATCGTGACCTGTGCGCTGAGCTGGCTACGCGTGTAGACCACGCCTTTGGGTGGCCCCGTCGCGCCCGAGGTGAACAGGATCGCGGCTTCCCGGTCCTGACTCACGCCATCGCCGCGCTGTTCCTCGGCGCCCGGGTCGGACCTGACTGCCTCAGGCAGGGGCGGTCGACCTTGCCCCAGAGCGACCAGGCCGCGTACCGCCGACGGCTCGGCGCTGATCCGAGCTCCCGGCACGCGGGTAGCCCGGGCGAGCACCATTGCCGCCCGGATGCCGATGACGTGATCCGGTGACGTGCTACGCAAGGCGGCGCCCAGTCGGGCCAGGCCCAGCCCGGCGTCCGCGACGACCACGACCGCACCCAGCTGCCACAGGGCATACACGATGGTGTTCAGGTCTATCCCGGGCGGGATGAGCACCGCAGCGCGCTGGCCCGGCCGGACGCCACGCGCATACAGCGCCCGGGCTACCTCGTCCACGCGCTCGCCGAGGGCGCCCCGGGTGATGCGATTGCCCCCGGAGCCGAGCTCGACAATGGCGGTCGTGGCGGGGGCGTGGTCGCGAACGCGCAGCGCCACGCGTGCTCTGCTCGCAGGTCTGCTGGGACCCGAAGGATCGTGGGAGCGGCCGTCGGCCGGCGCGGTCGTCGTCCCGACATGGCCGGTGACCCACGACCAGATGACCTGCACACCCTCAGGGTGGTCCTCCAGGACCAGGTGGGAGCCTCGGGGGTAGACCTGCACGTCGGCGTGGGGCATCCGCGTCTGCAGGTCCACCAGGTAGCGAGCCGAGAAGACCGGGTCCCGGGTGCCCCAGACCAGCAGGGCGGGGACCGACAGCTCAGCCACGCCGTCAGCGATCGCGGCGAGGGTCGGATAGCTGGGATGGTCGGTCTCGAACGGGACGTCGGCCACGAAGTCCCGTACGGCGACCCGGCTCTTCGAGCCCCGATAGGGCGCCGCGAAGGCTCGACGCACGTCCCGGGGAAGGGCGGGACGGCTCAGGGCGGTCGTCGCGGCCACGAAGGCCGGGGTCCGCATCGTGAGCAGGTTCAGGAGAGGCCGCGAGCGCGTGGTCGTGATGGCGCTGGGTTTGGGTTGGTCTTCCGGCTGATGCACGGCCGTGTTGGTGAGCACCACCGCGGCGATGGTGACATCGGCGACGTGAGCATGCTGCAAGGTCCAGCCCAGCACGATAGGCCCACCCCAGTCATGCGCCAACGGCACCACCGGTCCCGTGACGTCGAGCACAGCGGTGAGCCGGCCCAGGTCATCGACTCGTTGGGCCAAGGTGCGCGGTTGGCTCAGCCGGTCGGAGTAGCCCATGCCAAGCTGGTCCACGGCCACGACGCGCCAACCGGGCGGAGCCTGCTGCAGGACTCGACGCCAGAGGTAGGACCACGTGGGATTGCCATGGACGCACAGCACGGTGCCGAGCACACGCTCTCCCCGATCGGCGAGCATCGGGCCGTTGTCCAAGACGTGCCACCGGCGCTCGACGCCCGCGG
>JBASAN010000120.1:0-8191 GCA_049650625.1 Ornithinimicrobium sp. | reverse complement strand
GTCTGCGACAGCGGGCCGCCATGCACACTCAGGTCGTCGAGGATCCGCACGCCGTGGCCGAGGCGTTCGGTGCCGCAATACTGGATGGCCTCCCAGATGCTCGGCAGACCGAAGGCCTCCCCCGCGGGGATGGTGAAGTGCGCATTCTCCCTGCGCAGATACTCGAAGGCGTCCAGATGGCGGGTGGGCGGAAATCCCACCTCGGCTCCGGCGATGTCGAACCCCGCCACCCCGGCATCCCGGTGGCGGACCGCAAGCTCAGCGATCTCCCGTGAGCGTGCGGCATGGCGCATCGCCCCGAGCAGCGACCGCGCCACTATGGGGTGCCCCTCCGCCGCGGCCTCCTGCATACCCTCAGCCAGTCCCTGGGAAACCGCAGTCACCACCTCGTCGAGGTCGAGCCCTCCCACGAGGTGCTGCTCCGGGGCGTACCGGATCTCGGCGTACACGACACCGTCCCGGGCGAGGTCGAGCACGCACTCACGGGCGACGCGCTGCAGCGCTGACTCTGTCTGCATCAGTCCCACGGTGTGCACGAACGTCTCCAGATACCGCTCCAACGACCCGGAGTCGGCACTGTCCCTGAACCAGTCGGTGAGCGAGGCCACGTCGTCGGCCGGCAGGTCGGCATACCCCTGCTCCTGGGCCAGCTGCAACATGGTCCCGGCCCGCAGGCCACCGTCGAGGTGGTCGTGCAGCAGGACCTTCGGCAGGGCGAGGATGTCTTCAGTCATCACGGTGGCACGCCTCCAGGTCGAAGGCCGGCACGCAGATCGCCAGGTACTCCGCACCCTCGTCACCCACGCTGTAGCGCACCCAGTCCCCCGACCGGGACAGCGCCGCCTGGCCGGCCTCCACGGTCAGCGAGCCGTCCTGGTGCGTCAGCTCCACGCAACCGGCGATCACGTAGGTCACCTCGTCGAACTCCGGCGCCTGACCCGGCTCGGACCACCCCGCCTCGGCCCGGTTGTGGGCGATGGACAGGTTGGCGTGGCCGCTGCTGATGCGACCCACCAGCTCGTGGATGGCTTTGCCGCCGGGGAGGGGGAAGGGAGTCGCTTGCAGAATCTCGGCCATCGCAGCAGTCTAAAGTGGCGGCCATGACAGCACGCATCGACACCGGGACCTCCCTGACCAAGCAGGACATTGCCGACCTCATCGACCACGCCCTGCTCAAACCGGACCTGACCCCCTCCAGCGTGGAGCAGAGCGTCCGTGAGTTGGCCGCTGCCCACATCTGGTCGGTCTGCGTGCGCCCCAGCGACGTCGCGCTCGCGGCCGACACCATTGCCTCGGTCGAGGGCTCCCCGACCCGGGTGTGCACGGTCATCGGCTTCCCCCACGGGACCACCTCCACGCAGGCCAAGGTGGCCGAAGCGAACCAGGCGATCGCCGATGGCGCCACCGAGTTGGACATGGTGCTCAACATCGGGCGTCTGATCGATGGACGGACCGAGGAGGTGCAGGCCGACATCGCCGCCGTGGTCGAGGTGGGCCACGATGCTGACGCGTTGGTCAAGGTGATCTTCGAGACCGCCCTGCTCGACGAAACACAGAAGATCGCCGCCTGCGTGGCCAGCGACGCCGCTGGCGCCGACTTCGTGAAGACCAGCACCGGGTTCGCCGGTGGCGGAGCCACGATCGAGGACGTCGCCCTGATGCGCGAGCACTGTTCGGATCGCGTTCAGGTCAAGGCCTCCGGCGGGGTGCGCGACATCGACACCGCGCTGGCCATGGTTGCCGCGGGCGTCACTCGGCTGGGCACCTCCAGTACCTCGGCATTGCTGGCCGAGGCGGAGCAGCGGGAGAGTGACGGCACCATGGTGGTGCCGCAGGCCCGCACCAAGGACAACTGGAGCGATCTGCCGAGCGGGTCCCGCCACCCGGTCAGCGACACCTACTGAGCCAGGCTCACCCCGCCATCGCAGGGTCCTACTCAGCGGCGATGCGGTCCAGGATGACGTCCCGGGCGTAGTCCGCCGTCTTCACCGCATCGTCGGCGGAGATGTCCCATGCGCCTTCCAGTGCTTCGCGTGCTCGGGCAAAGCGCTCGGGGGTGTCGGTATGCAGCGTCACGATCTTCTGCCCCTGGCGCACGATGTCGCCAGGTTTGGCGTGGATGGTGACCCCAGCTGCGGCCTGCACGACGTCCTCCTTCCGGGCACGCCCGGCTCCGAGACGCCACGCCGCCATGCCGACAGCCAGCGCATCCAAGCTCGTCAGCACCCCATCCGTGTCGGCGGTGAGCTCCTGGGTCTCCTCGGCCTGGGGCATCGAAGCGTCCGGGTCTCCTCCCTGGGCGGAGATCATCGAACGCCACACATCCATCGCCCGGCCGTCGTCCAGCGCCTCGGTCGGATCGATGTCGGCGTACTCCGATCCCGCGCCGGCCAGCATCTCCCGAGCCAGAGCCACGGTCAGCTCCCGCACGTCGCTCGGGCCACCCCCGGCCAGGACCTCAACGCTCTCGGCGACCTCGAGCCCGTTGCCCGCGGTCAAGCCGAGCGGGACTTCCATGTCCGTGAGGAGGGCGACGGTGTGGACGCCCGCCTTGGCGCCCAGGTCGACCATCGTGTCGGCGAGTTCCCTCGCGGCCGCCAGGTCCTTCATGAAGGCTCCCGAGCCGACCTTGACGTCGAGCACCAGCGTGCCGGTGCCCTCGGCGATCTTCTTGGACATGATCGAGGAGGCGATGAGCGGGATCGCCTCCACCGTGCCGGTGACGTCGCGCAAGGCGTAGAGCCGCTTGTCCGCAGGGGCCAGACCCGACCCTGCAGCGCAGATCACCGCCCCCACGTCCTCGAGCTGGCGCTTCATCTCCTCGTTCGACAGCGACGCCTGCCAGCCGGGAATCGACTCCAGCTTGTCCAGAGTGCCGCCGGTGTGTCCCAAGCCGCGCCCGGACAGCTGCGGCACGGCCACCCCACATGCGGCGACCAGAGGAGCAAGCGGCAAGGTGATCTTGTCGCCCACCCCTCCGGTGGAATGCTTGTCCGCCGTAGGGCGGGAGAGTCCGGAGAAGTCCAGGCGCTCGCCCGAGGCGATCATCGCCGCCGTCCAGTCCCCGATTTCCCGACGGTTCATCCCGTTCAGCAGAATCGCCATGGCCAGCGCGGACATCTGCTCGTCGGCCACGATCTCGCGGGTGTAGGCGTCGATCACCCACTGGATCTGAGCCGTGTCCAGCTGGCCCTTGTCGCGCTTGGTGCGGATGATGTCGACGGCGTCGAAGTCTTCACTCATGTGGGTTCTCCAGGGTCGGGTGTGACATCGTGCTCACGTGAATCTTGCTGATGCTATGGCCCTCATCGTGCCACCCGTCAACGATCTCAAGCGTCGGGCGTTGTCGCGCGCCGACGGTGAGACGACGATGTTTCCCACCCTGGTCGTGCTGCGCGGCGACCGTGTCCTGGCTGCGGTGACCACCCCCCGCGCCGAGGCGACCCTGGGCTGCGCGCACACCGTCGCCGTGGGTCTCGCCCCGCAGATGCTGGCCTTCGCCGCCCAGGTGACGTTGCCTGACGGGGCCGAGGCGCTCGCCTACACCACCATGACCAGCGAGCACCGGGCCGCCCTGGCGGTCCAGCGCTATGCCGTCACGCCCCCGGCCGCCGAGGGATCGACCGCCCAGATCACCTTCGACATCCCCGAGCGCGGCGACCCTTCGGATCGCACCCTCATGGACGAGCTGGCCAAGGCCATGACCCATGCACCTTTGGACCCCACCAAGGTGTCCTCCAGCGGCTCCGTCCCCGCGGACGAGTCGGCGGATGCTCCCGAGCCCCAGTTCATCTCCCGCGAGCGCGGTCGGATGGTCCTGGACTCCGGGACGTGCGCCTCGCTGGAGCGCTCAGTCTCGGGCATCGCGGGGACGGTCCTCTACGTCGCCTCCTCCGACGAGCACGCGCAGGAACTGAAGGCCCACGGCATGCCCCCGGGGGTCCTTGTGACCGGCTCCGGGGCCCCACCCTCGGCCTAGGACGCGCCGAGATAGGCCGCCAGGTGCTGCCCCGTCAGGGTGGTGCGGTCGGCCACCAACGCAGCCGGGGTGCCCTCGAAGACCACCGAGCCACCCTCGTGACCAGCGCCCGGACCCAGGTCGATGATCCAGTCCGCGTGGGCCATCACGGCCTGGTGGTGCTCGATGACGATGACCGACGTGCCGGACTCCACCAGCCGGTCCAGCAGCGCGAGGAGCTGCTCGACGTCCGCTAGGTGCAGGCCTGTGGTGGGTTCGTCCAGGACGTAGACACCACCTCGCTCACCGAGATGTGCCGCCAGTTTCAGGCGCTGCCGCTCGCCGCCGGACAACGTCGTCAGGGGCTGCCCGAGCTGCAGGTAGCCCAGTCCGACGTCGACGAGGTGCCGCAGCACGGTATGGGCGGCGGGTGTGCGGGCCTCCCCCGCACCGAAGAACTTCTCCGCCTCGGTCGCTGACATGGCCAGCACCTCACTGATGTCACGACCCCCCAGGTGGTAGTCCAGGACGGAGGCTTCGAAGCGTCTGCCTTCGCACTCCTCGCATCGAGAGGCGACCCCAGCCATCATCGCGAGATCGGTATAGATGACCCCCGCCCCTTTGCAGACCGGGCACGCTCCTTCGGAGTTGGCGCTGAACAGCGCCGGCTTGACCCCGTTGGCCTTGGCGAAGGCCTTGCGGATCGGTTCCAGCAGTCCGGAGTAGGTAGCGGGGTTGCTGCGCCGCGACCCTTTGATGGCCCCCTGGTCGACGGCGACCACCCCTTCACCGCCGACGACCGAGCCGTGGACCAAAGAGCTCTTGCCCGAGCCGGCCACCCCGGTGACCACGACGAGTACACCGAGTGGGATGTCGACGTCGACGTCGCGCAGGTTGTGGGTGGTGGCACCGCGGACCTCGATCTGGCCGGTCGGCACCCGGACCTGCTGCTTCAGCGCGACTCGATCGTGCAGGTGCCGGCCTGTCACGGTGTCGCTCTCGGACAGCCCGGTGACCGATCCCTGGTAGACCAGCTGTCCGCCGTGGATACCTGCGCCAGGGCCCAGGTCCACGACGTGGTCGGCGATCGCGATGACCTCAGGCTTGTGCTCCACCACCAGGACGGTGTTGCCCTTGTCACGCAGGCTCACCAGCAACCGGTTCATCCGCTCGATGTCGTGCGGATGCAGGCCGGTCGAGGGCTCGTCGAAGACGTAGGTGACGTCGGTCAAGGCTGACCCGAGATGCCGCACCATCTTGACGCGCTGCCCCTCTCCCCCCGAGAGGGTGCCGGATGCGCGGTCCAGCGACAGGTACCCCAAACCGATATCCACGAAGGAGTCCAGCGCCTCGGTCAAGGCGGCGAGCAACGGCGCCGTAGAGGGGTCCTCGATCCCCGCCACCCACTGCGCGAGGTCGCTGATCTGCAGGGCACACACGTCGGCGATGCTGGCCCCCGAGATCGTGGACGAGCGTGCCACCTCGCTGAGCCGGGTGCCGCGGCAGTCCGGGCAGGCGGTGAAGGTGACCGCCCGCTCGACGAAGGCCCGGACGTGAGGCTGGAGGGAGTCGACATCCTTGGACAACATGGACTTCTGGATGCGAGGGATCAGTCCCTCGAAGGTCAGGTTGATGTTGTCGACCTTGATCTTGCGCGCCTCGCCGTAGAGGAACTCCTCGCGCTGTGCGGCCGTGAACGACGCGACCGGCGCATCGCCGGGCACCACCGCACTGAATATCCGGCCGTACCAGCCGTCGGCGCTGTAACCGGGGACGGTGATCGCCCCTTCGGCCAGTGACTTCGACTCGTCCACGATCGCCGAGAGGTCGATATCGGTCACCGAACCCCGTCCTTCGCAACGCAGGCACATCCCTCCGGTGACGCTGAAGGAGCGCTTCTCCTTCACAGTTCTACCGGCCTTCTCCGTCGTGACGGCCCCCGAGCCCGAGATCGACGCGACGTTGAACGAGAAGGCGTTGGGGGAACCGATATGCGGAGTGCCCAGCCGGCTGAACAGGATGCGCAGCATCGCGCCGGTATCGGTAGCGGTGCCCACGGTCGACCGGACGTTGGCCCCCATGCGCTGCTGGTCCACGATGATCGCCGTGGTCAGACCCTCCAAGACGTCGACGTCGGGTCGTGACTGCGAGGTCATGAAGCCCTGCAGGAAGGCGCTGTAGGTCTCGTTGATCAGGCGTTGCGACTCAGCTGCGATGGTGCCGAAGACCAGAGAGCTCTTCCCGGAGCCCGAGACGCCAGTGAACGCCGTCAGGCGGCGTTTCGGCAGGTCGATGTCAATGCCGCTGAGGTTGTTCTCCCGGGCGCCGCGGACGCGGATCCGGTCGTGCCGGTCGGCGAGCGCATCGGAGACCACGAACGCCAGTGTGTCGCGTCGATCAGTGCCCGGCAAGGTCCTCTCGACCGAAGGCCTGAGGAAGGACCTCGCCCATGGACCGGACCCCGACGGGCGTCATGATCTCGGCGTCCGGCGCAGCGTGCTCGGAGATGAGCTGTCGACAGCGACCACACGGCATGATCACGGTGTGCTCTGAGTCCACGCATACGGCCGCTCGCAGCCGACCCCCACCCGTCGCGAACAGGTGCGAGATCATCCCGCACTCGGCACACAGGGTGAGGCCGAAGCTGGCGTTCTCGACGTTGCACCCGCTGACCACACGCCCGTCGTCGGTGAGCGCCGCCGCACCCACCGGATAGCCCGAGTACGGTGCGTAGGCCCGGCTCAGGGCGGCGATCGCCGCCGTCCGCAGGGCGTCCCAGTCCACGGAGGTAGCCATCAGCTCTTGGTGTACGCCGTGCCCTCGGCTGCCGGCGGACGCACCCGCCCGACGAAGCCGGCAACAGCGAAGATCGTGATCACGTACGGCAGCATCAGCAAGACCTCGGAGGGCACCGAGCTACCGATCGTGGAGATGACGTTGCCCAGGTTCTTGGAGAAGCCGAAGAGCAACGCCGCTAGCACCGCGAGCTTGGGGTTCCACTTGCCCAAGATCATCGCGGCCAGCGCGATATAGCCCTGGCCGGCTGACATCTCCCGGCCGAAGGCCAACCCCGAGCCGACGGTGAAGAAGGCGCCCCCCAGACCGGCGATGGCCCCACCCAGGATGGTGTTCCAGACGCGGCGGGTGTTGACCTTGATGCCCACGGTGTCCGCAGCGCGCGGATGCTCACCGACCGCCCGGGTCCGCAGACCCCAACGACTCCGGAACAGCATGAACTGGAGGACGACCACCAGCACGTACATCAGGTAGACCAGGATCGTCTGGTTGAACAGCACCGGGCCGAGGACTGGGATGTCGGACAACAGCGGGATCTCAATGGCCCGAAGCGGCGGGGGTGAGTTCCAGTTGGCCTTGTCGTCGGCCAGTACGGTGGAGAACAGGAACCCGGTCAGGCCGATGATCAAGGTGTTGAGCACCACCCCGACGATGATCTGGTTGACCCGGAACGACACCGCGAACCACGCCAACAGAGCACCGACGCCGGCACCGGCGATCGGCGCCGCGATGAGGCCTGCATACCCACTGGCCAGCTGGGAGGCGACCACGGCGGCGGCGAAGGCGCCGAAGAGCAGCTGTCCTTCGATGGCGATGTTGATGACGCCCGAGCGCTCACAAACCACCCCGGACATGGCACCGAAGATCAACGGGACGGACAGCGCCAAGGCGCCTGCCGCCAACGACGTGATCGGGATGACCGATGCCTTGCCGGCCCCGACCCACACCAGGAAGCTCAGGACGAACGCCAGCCCGACGAGACTGTGCAGCCATACCGGGACGGTGGCGCGCCGCCGCGCCAGGACGAAGGTGACGACGGCAGCTGCCACGAGCACCAGCACCAGCACCAGGATCGAGGCGAAGGCGGGGACCGCGAACGTGGGGATCGTCAGCCACGTGCTCCCCGAGCTGATCTGGAACTTCGTGTCGACACCGGACTCGGTGCGCGTCAGGAAGAAGAGGCCGATGACCGCCGCCACCGCATACATGATCGGTGCGCGGTAGCCGATCCGCTTGTGGACTTCCTCGTCGACGAGCTCTTCGGGGGATGCGCTGGGTGCAGCTTCCGTCGTGGTGCTCATGCCGTCACCTCCCGCCCGGCCGTTTTCGTCGCTCTTCGCCGGGGCCGGTCCGGGTCGGGAAGCCGGAAGATGGCCCGGATCAACGGGGGCGCCGCGATGAGCAGCACGATGATCGACTGCACCACCAAGATGATGT
>JBASAN010000119.1:0-1536 GCA_049650625.1 Ornithinimicrobium sp. | reverse complement strand
GGGCATCGGAACGCTCGGGACGGTCGCCTCGACGGGCCGGACGCCCACCGGGACGGTCGCCGTCGCGACGACCACGGGCGCCACCACGCGAGGGAGCAGCGGTCGCCTCTTCGCGGGCCAACTCCTTCGCGGTCAGGTCACCCTTGTAGATCCAGACCTTCACACCGATGCGTCCGAACGTCGTCTTGGCCTCGTAGAAGCCGTAGTCGATGTTGGCGCGCAGCGTGTGCAGTGGCACGCGACCTTCGCGGTAGAACTCCGAACGCGACATCTCCGCTCCGCCGAGACGCCCGGAACACTGGATCCTGATGCCCTTGGCACCAGCCCGCTGAGCGGACTGCATACCCTTGCGCATCGCACGACGGAACGTCACACGCGCTGCCAACTGCTCGGCGATACCCTGCGCGACGAGCTGAGCGTCCATCTCCGGGTTCTTGACCTCGAGGATGTTGAGCTGGACCTGCTTACCGGTGAGCTTCTCCAGCTCACCGCGGATGCGGTCGGCCTCCGCCCCACGACGCCCGATCACGATGCCGGGACGTGCGGTGTGGATGTCGACCCGCACACGATCGCGGGTCCGCTCGATCTCGACCTTGGAGATGCCGGCCCGGTCCATACCGGTGGACATCAACGCGCGGATCGCGACGTCTTCCTTCACGTAGTCGCGGTAACGCTGCCCCGCCTTGGTGGAGTCTGCGAACCAGCGGCTACGGTGATCGGTCGTGATGCCCAGGCGGTAGCCATTCGGGTTGATCTTCTGACCCATCAGCGAACACCTCCCTTGGCGCGATTAGCGGATTCGCCCACGACCACGGTGATGTGGCTCGTGCGCTTGAGAATTTGACTGGCTCGGCCCTGGGCCCGCGGACGGAAACGCTTCATCGTGGGACCTTCGTCCACGAAAGCCGCGGTCACGACGAGATGGTTCTCGTCGAAGGCCTGAGCCGTTGCATCGGCGCGGTAGCGCGCGTTGGCGACCGCCGACTGCAGCACCTTCAGGACCTGCTCGCTCGCCGCCTGAGGCGCGAACTGCAGGATGGCGACGGCTTCCGGCACACGCTTGCCGCGGACCAAGTCCACCACGCGGCGTGCCTTCATCGGCGTGATCCGCACGAAACGTGCCTGCGCACGGGCCTGGGTCACGTCCAGTTCGACATTGCTGGTGCTCATCGACGACGTCCCTTCCGGTCATCCTTCTCGTGACCCTTGAAGGTCCGAGTCGGAGCGAACTCACCCAACTTGTGTCCCACCATGGACTCGGTCACGAAGACCGGCACATGCTTACGACCGTCATGGACGGCGAGCGTGTGGCTGAGCATGTCGGGAGTGATCATCGAGCGGCGTGACCAGGTCTTGATCACCGATTTGGTGCCCTTTTCGTTCATGGCGTCCACCTTCTTGCTCAGGTGGTCGTCGACGAAGGGACCCTTCTTCAGACTACGAGGCATAACTTCGCGAACTCCCTACTCAGCGCTTCTTGCGGCGGCGACGCACGATCATCTTGTCGCTTGGTTTGTTTGGATGACGGGTGCGGCC
>JBASAN010000118.1:0-5455 GCA_049650625.1 Ornithinimicrobium sp. | reverse complement strand
ACTCCGAGGTCGCCGAGCGCGTGGTGGCCGACCTGACCGAAATCACCAGCCGCACCGAAGGCGACGCCACGTGAGCGAACGCGGCCCGGGGGCCCCGCCGCCCGACCTGCCCCACGTCGAGGGGGCCTACGACAAGGGACCCCAAGGGCCGGCCTACGACCTGCCACCGCCACCGGTGTCGGCCATCGACGACTGGCAGAGACTCAGTCCCCGGGTGATCGTGCTCTACCCGATCATCAGCGTGGGGCAGCTCATCATTTCGTTTGCCATCGTCTTCTTCGGTTTCGGCCGCAGCGGTGAGGGCGATGGCCTGATGAGCAACGTCGGGTTCATCGCGGTGGGCGGGGTCATCGCCGCGTTCGTCGGCATCGTGCCCTGGTTCACCACCCGGTATCGCATCACGGCCACGCAACTTCAGGTCCGACGCGGGATCATCAACCGCAAGATCCTGACCGCTCCGTTGGACCGGGTGCGCAGCGTGGACCTGGAGGCCGGACCGATCCACCGCATCCTGGGTCTGTCCAAAGTCTCGATCGGCACCGGCGTCGACTCGAACCGGATCGACCTCAATGCCCTGTCGGTGCCTCAGGCGGGTCAGCTGCAGGACTATCTGCTGGCCCGCAAACATGCTGCTGTTGGCCCCGGTTCCGCTCAGGATCCGGCCTCCGCAGGCGGCGTGATCCCCTCGGGGCAGTCCGGAGGTATGTCGAACGCCGCCTCACCTGAGGACGTCGCCCCGGTCGAGCTGGCCAGGATCGACTGGTCGTGGCTGAAGTACGCGCCGTTCAGCCTGGCCAGCCTCGTCGTGGTGGCTGGTGTGGCCGGCTTCGCGTCCCAGCTGATCGGCGATATCGACGTCGAGCGGCAGTTCTCCTCCGCTCAAGGACTGTGGGACTGGCTCCGGGGCCAAGCTCTGACCATCCTGGTGGCGATCGGAGGAGTCCTCGTCGTCATCGGCTGGTTGCTGCTGTCCACCCTGACCTACGTCATCGCGTGGTGGAACCTGCGCCTGACGCGGATGGGTGAGGGCACCCTGCGCCTGGTCCGAGGCTTGATCACCACCAACTCGACCACCGTTGAGGAGTCCAAGATCCGCGGGGTCACGATGACCGAGCCTGCTTTGCTGCGCCTGGTCCAGGGGGCGGAGCTGGTGACGCTGTCCACCGGGGTGGGGGACGGGGGCCAGACCAAGGTGCTGCCCCCGTGCCCGCGAGATGTCGCGGTGCGGGTGGGCCACGACATCCTGGAGGAGTCCGGCCCGTTGACCGACGTGCTGCACCAGCACGGGCGCGCCGCCCGACGCCGTTGTCACATCCGTTCCCAGTGGGCCACCCTCTTCTTCACCGGTGCGGCGGTGACGTCCGTGGTGTTCGCCGACCTGCCAGGATGGCTGCCCGTGGCGGTCCTCCTCGGCTACGGACTGCTCGCCGTGGGGTTCGCCGAAGCGGCCTACCGCAACCTCGGCCACGGGCTGACGGACCAGCACGTCATGAGCGGCCACGGAACGCTCGGCCGCCGGCGAGAGGTGCTGGAGCGGGCCGGAGTGATCGGGTGGGTTGTCCGCCAGACCTACTTCCAGCGGCGCGTGGGGCTGGCCACCCTGGTGGCGACGACGGCGGCGGGCCCGGAGTCGGTGCGTATCCACGACATACCCCTGGACGAAGCGGTGGCCGTGGCCAACGAGGCCACTCCGGAGACCTTCGCTCAGTTCGTGTAGCGCGCACGCTCAGGTCCAGAAGTCGAACCACATACGCCACTGCCACTCCTCGCGGGGGATCATCTGCGCGGTGTAGACCGGGTAGTACCAGATGAACAGGCAGACCGCCCCCACCGTGTAGGCGATGACGGCCACCGCTCCCCAGCGGCGACGCGTCGGGGAGGACTGGGTGTTGCCGAGCACCAGCGCCATGCAGGTGATCACGATCATGACCAGCCATGGCACGAACGCGACCGCATAGAAGGAGTACACGGTGCGCGTCTGGTAGAGGAACCACGGCAACCACCCGGCCACGAGCCCGGTCAGGGCCGCTCCGGCCCGCCAGTCGCGACCGAAGAGCCACACGAAGATGACGACCACGAGACCCGCCGTGGCTCCCCACCACAGGAACAGGTTGCCCAGCGACGCGATGTAGCTGACGCACTCGGTGCTCGTGCAGCCGGAGTCGCCGCGCTGCAGGAACTCGGAGTAGAACAACGTCGGCCGACCCTGCACCAGCCACGACCACGGGTTGGAGGACCATGCGTGCTCGTTGGCCAGTCCGACGTGGAACGCCATGATCTCTTCGTGATAGCTCCACAGTGAGCGCAGCGGATCGGGCACGTAGATCTCCCAGCCCGAGGCGGGGTGCTCGGCGGCCCAGTGGCGCTTGTAGCCGCCGTCGGTCACGAACCACCCGGCCCACGTGGCGAGATAGGTCAACAACGCGACCGGCACCATCGCGACGAAGGCCGGTATGCCGTCCCTCACGAGCCCGGCGCTGAGCCACCGCCGGGCGCCCACGGTCCTCCGCGCGCCGATATCCCACAGCACGGTCATCAGGCCGAAGGTAGCCAGGAAGAACAGGCCCGACCACTTCGTCCCGATGGCCAGACCCAGGCTGACCCCCGCGGCGACCCGCCACCAGCGCACCCCCAAGACCGGCCCCCACCGCATCACGGAACGAGCCTGATCCGAGAGCTCGGCGACGCGGTCGGCGAGCATGGTGCGCCCTGCCGCCCGGTCGCGGATCAACGCCCAGAAGGCCACGAGCACCCAGAACATCACGAAGACGTCGAGCAAACCCGTGCGGGAGTGAACGAAGTGGTGCCCGTCCGCGGCCAGCAACACCGAGGCCACGGTGGCCAGCAGGGCGTTGTGCCACATGTGCCAGACGATCCGGCCGAGCATCAGGATGGAAAGGGTGCCCACGACCGCGGCAGCGAAGCGCCACCCGAAAGATGAGTCCACGCCGAAGAGCCACTCGCCGAGGCCCAGCATCCACTTGCCCACCGGGGGATGCACGACGAGGTCCGGGCTGGGGGCGAAGATGTCGGCGTTCCCGGCGGTGAACAGGGCGTCGGGATCGTCCAGGTCGGGTCGGATGTCCCGCTCGTAGCCGAACTGCATCAGCGACCAGCCCTGCTTGACGTAGTACGTCTCGTCGAACACCAGCTCGTGGGGATGTCCCAGGCGGAAGAAGCGGGCGGCGCCGCCGATGACCATCACCAGCAGCGGGCCCCACCAGGCCCAACGGGCCTGTCGAGGGCTGGCCGGCGGCCCCAGGAGCTGCCGCCGCACGACGTGCCGACGAGAGTGGGACTGCGAGTCCACTACCAGTGTTGCCTCGTCGATCACGTGGGTCATCGTAGGCAACCACTCTGCCCGGCGGCTGAGCGTGGCCTGTACCATCGACAAGTGGCCACCTCAACCGTAACCAGCGGTGCTCCCACGAAGACCAGCAGCATTTTGTTGAAGTCCTTGATGGCAATCACCGGGCTGGTGTTCGTCGGATTCATCCTCGCGCATATGTATGGCAACTTGATGATCTTCGCCGGTGAAGAGGCGTTCAACGAGTACGCCGAGCATCTGCGGACCATCGGCACCCCGATGCTGCCGGAGAAGGGCGCGCTCTGGATCCTGCGGATCGTGTTGATCCTGTCGTTGGTGGGTCACGCCTACGCGGCGTTCGCCCTGTGGGCGCGCGCCGGCAACGCTCGCAAGACGCGGTATGCCGTGGTGGCCAAGGCCGCGCGGACGATGTGGGTCTCGCGGGCGATGCGATGGGGCGGTGTGGCGCTGCTGCTCTTCCTGGTCTTCCACATCTTGCACTTCACCACGAACACCATCCAGGTCAACGGCGACTTCGACACCCCTGCGGGTCGCCTGGTCTCCAGCTTCGAGGTGTGGTGGGCCGTGCTCATCTACCTCGTGGCCGTGCTCGCTCTAGGCATGCACCTACTGCATGGCGTGTGGGCCGCTGGTATGACCCTGGGGCTGAACACCAGCCCGGCCGCCGCGGAGCGACTGCGGATCTCGGCCGTGGCGGTTGCTGTGGTCGTGGTTGTCGGGTTCCTGTTGCCGCCGTTCTCGATCCTGTTCGGCATCATTCCCTGATGCCTCAGGGGGCGACCAATTCACGCTGGGGGGCGACCCACTCATCCCACTTACGCAGGAGGACGCGATGACGGACACACTCGACACGCTCACGGAGACCGAGGCGCCCCGCACGGACAGCCACCAGGACTACTACCGCGACGGCGACCCGTTGGTCGACGGTGCTGCACCTCACGGGCCGATCGGCGACCGCTGGTCGCAGCGCAAGTTCGAGGCCAAGCTGGTCAACCCGGCCAACCGTCGCAAGCTGAGCGTCATCATCGTCGGTACCGGTCTGGCGGGTGCCTCGGCGGGGGCGACGCTGGGCGAGGCCGGCTACCACGTCAAGAGCTTCTGCTATCAGGACAGCCCCCGGCGCGCCCACTCCATCGCCGCGCAGGGCGGCATCAACGCCGCGAAGAACTACAAAGGCGACGGGGACTCGACCTACCGGTTGTTCTACGACACGGTCAAGGGCGGCGACTACCGATCGCGCGAGTCCAACGTCTACCGGTTGGCAGAGGTCAGTGCCGACATCATCGACCAGTGCGTGGCCCAGGGTGTCCCGTTCGCTCGGGAGTACGGCGGGATGCTGGATAACCGCTCCTTCGGTGGCGTGCAGGTCTCACGGACCTTCTACGCCCGCGGGCAGACGGGTCAGCAGCTGCTGATCGGGGCCTACCAGGCGTTGGAACGGCAGATCGCAGCCGGCACGGTGGAGATGTACAAGCGGCACGAGATGCTCGAGCTGATCGTCGTCAACGGTGTGGCCCGCGGCATCATCGCCCGCGACATGGTGACCGGTGAGATCGAGACACACCTGGCCGACACGGTGGTCTTGGCCACCGGTGGCTACGGCAACGTCTTCTACCTGTCGACCAACGCGATGGGCTGCAACGTCACGGCCACATGGCGGGCGCACCGCAAGGGTGCCTACTTCGCGAACCCCTGTTACACGCAGATTCACCCGACCTGCATCCCCGTGTCCGGGGAGTACCAGTCGAAGCTGACCTTGATGAGCGAGTCGTTGCGCAACGACGGTCGGATCTGGGTGCCCAAGAGCGCCGACGACTGTGACAAGCCCGCGACCGACATCGCCGAGGACGACCGCGACTACTACCTGGAGCGGATCTACCCTGCGTTCGGCAACCTGGTGCCCCGTGACATCGCCTCCCGCGCCGCCAAGAACGTCTGCGACGAGGGCCGCGGCGTCGGAGGCGGAGGGTTGGGGGTCTATCTCGACTTCGCCGACGCCATCGAGCGGTTGGGGCGTTCCGCGGTCGAGTCGAAGTACGGCAACTTGTTCGACATGTACCAGCAGATCACCGGCGAGAACCCCTACGAGACGCCGATGCGGATCTACCCCGCGGTGCACTACACGAT